>JBDSGZ010000183.1:0-3596 GCA_039918735.1 Ginsengibacter sp. | reverse complement strand
CTGAACTTTTGCAAAAGCGAGATCAGGAAAGTAACCTCAATGGCTCCATACACTATCAAGAACAAGTAAACAAATACGCGTTTAGCCCGGTGAATTACCATGTAGTTTGCAAACAATACGGTCGTGGCAATCATGGTAACAATAATGGCAAGTCCATAAGCTGCTTCCATCCTTGATGAAGTCTGAAAATATAAAACCACTGCTACGCAGCCACAGAAGATCATGGTATTTATTGCCGGAATAAAAAGCTGTCCTTTCTCTTCGGATGGATATTTTATTTTGAGTTTTGGCCAAAGATTTAATCGCATTGATTCACTGATAAGCGTAAAGGAGCCTGAGACCATAGCCTGGCTTGCAATGATTGCGGCCACAGTAGCGATCACCACGCCGATCACCACAAACCATTCAGGCATTAAATCGTAAAATGCGTTAATGTGTAGGGTATCTTTCACTGTATCCGTGATGGTAAGACCAGTTCTGTGAGCAAGAAGATAAGAACCTTGCCCAATATAGTTTAAGAGCAAACAGGATTTTACGAAAATCCAGGAAATGCGAATGTTTCCACGTCCGCAATGCCCAAGATCGCTGTAGAGCGCTTCTGCACCCGTGCTACATAGGAATACCGCTCCCAGCAGCCAAAATCCCGAAGGATAAGTGGAGAGAAAATTTATAGCATAAATCGGATTGAGGGCTTTGAAAATTGTGAGGTCGTCCATTATATGTGCTGCCCCGAGTATCGCCAGCATACTAAACCAGATGAACATCACCGGTCCAAACATCTTACCTATTGATGCGGTTCCAAATTGCTGCATGAAGAAAAAAAGTACAATGATGATTAAGACAATAATCATTATTGTATTGTTATTTATGGCGTGCATTAATGGCAATTTCCGCAATCCCTCAACAGCAGAAGTTATGGAAATAGGAGGGGTGATAATACCATCGGCGAGCAGAGCTGCGCCACCAACCATCGCCGGGTAAACGAGCCACTTCGAGCGCCGCCTGACGAGGGCATATAGAGCAAATATTCCGCCTTCACCCCTATTGTCAGCACGCAATATCATTAGGACATACTTTACAGTTGTTTGCATTGTTATCGTCCAAATGATACAGGAAAGGCTGCCCAGTATCAGGCTTTCCGAGACCAGTTTGTTATAAATAATTGCATTAAAAACGTAGAGGGGGGAAGTTCCTATGTCTCCGTAAATAATTCCTAATGCAATAATTAAACCTGCAGGTGTAACAGAGTTGAGGTTTTTTTTGTTCACGCCAAAAATTTAAAAGTATTTACTGCGCCTCTCAATAGTTCTCCTGCGCCTCGTAAAATTATTTGCAAATGTAGAGTGAAAGTTAATATTGACAATTAAATTTAATCCGGTAGAAATACCTGGAGTTTGCAGTTGAAAAGTCAATTTGATGCGATGTGATTTAAGGCATCAAAGTTAATTCCTGGACCCAGGCTTTCAAGCAAAAAAAATCCTCTTCATGATTGTGAAGAGGATTTATGTTGATTGTTGAAAGTACTTACAATGCTATTTGTTTTTCGCTAACCAGCTTTCTTAGGTTAATAAGTCCGTAGCGCATGCGGCCCAGTGCAGTATTGATACTGCAATCAGTGAGGCGTGCGATTTCTTTAAAGCTTAGGTCAGCATAATGACGCATTACTATAACTTCTCTTTGATCTTCAGGCAATAGATCGAGGAGCTTTCTCACCCTGTCGTGGCTTTGAGATTGGATTATTTTCTCTTCAGCGCCTTTCTCTGAGAAATTGATTACTTCAAAAATGTCGCGGTCATCGCTAGTCTTAATGGCCGGGCTACGCTTAATTTTTCTAAAATGATCGACACATAAATTGTGTGCGATTCTCATCACCCACGGTAAGAATTTTCCTTCATCTGTGTAACGTCCACCGTTGATGGTGTCAATTACTTTGATAAAAGTATCCTGGAAAATGTCTTCAGCCAGGTACTTGTCTTTTACCAATAAATAAATCGAAGTGAAGATCTTGTCTTTGTAACGTTCTACAAGACAGGAAAGAGCTTCAGAGTTGCCTTCAAGGTAAAGATGAATTAGTTTTTGGTCAGGGAGAGTGTTCAAGTTTTTCATAAACTTTTACGTTTTTTTAATTTAGGATATTGTGCAAGTCAATTCCAATTAAAAAGAAATAAATGTGGGAGAAACTTTTGCGGAACGCAGTGAAAAGTTCTTCATTCTTTCTGGATAATTGGAAGACCGAAAGTATAACATCTCAGAAAACTTCCAAATGTTTTGTTATGATTTTTTCGTAGAAATCAAAAATCGAGTGTTACCACTCGAAAAAAACTCGTAAAACTACGATTCGTTATTTTTGCATTCCTAAAATGAAAACTACTAAACGTATTTCCGCAAACAAGTCACGAGAAAGTACAGCTCAAAAAAAGAATAACAATATTCTTATAAAAGGAGCCAGAGTTCACAACCTGAAGAACGTGACCGTAGAGATTCCACGCGACCAGCTAATAGTCGTGACAGGAGTATCGGGTTCTGGTAAATCTTCTCTTACCATTGACACTTTATTTGCAGAGGGACAACGGCGCTATGCGGAGAGCCTTAGCGCCTATGCGAGACAGTTTATGGCCCGGATGAATAAGCCTGACGTGGATTATATCAAGGGACTGTGCCCTGCAATCGCAATTGAACAGAAGGTGGTAACACGAACACCGCGGTCAACCGTAGGAAGTATGACGGAGATTTACGACTACCTGCGCCTGTTGTTTGCACGCATTGGTAAAACCATATCGCCGGTATCAGGAAGGGAAGTGAAAAAGGATGATGTTGCAGATGTAGTAGTGGCAATAAAAAGGCGTAAGAAGGGGGATAAGATTTTGTTGCTTGTTGCGTTTAGGCAACATCGTAATAGAAATGTAGCTGAAGAGTTAAACATACTCATGCAGAAAGGATTTTCCAGGATTTATTTTGACCAGGAAATAATAAGGATTGAAGATCTCCAGGATCGAAAAGACCTTTCGAAAATGTTTACCCATAAAACTCCGTATGTACTCGTTGACCGTTTGATTGCAAAGAACCTGGATGAAGATGATGAACATCGTATTTCTGATTCGGTCTCTACTGCATTTTATGAGGGAGAAGGAGAAGTGCTTCTTGAAATCAACGGCTCAGAGATGATTCATTTTTCAAACAAATTCGACCTTGACGGAATAAAGTTTGAAGAGCCTGTCCCTAATTTATTTTCTTTCAATAATCCCTTTGGTGCTTGTCCTGTATGCGGAGGCTTTTCAATGATATTAGGCATAGATCCGGATCTGGTGATACCAGACAAAAGACTGAGTGTTTATGAAAATGCAATCGCTCCATGGCGGGGTGAAAAATTAGGTCAATGGAAGGAAAGCCTGATTGGCGTTGCAAAGAAGTTTGACTTCCCTGTGCACAAGCCCATCATGGATCTTTCTTCTTCTCAGTACAGTCTTTTGTGGACCGGCAATGAATACTTTTCGGGTCTCAATGAATTCTTCAAAGAGGTTGAACAAAATTTATATAAGGTACAATACCGTGTTTTATTAAGCCGGTATAGGGGGCGCACACTTTGTACGGAATGT
>JBDSGZ010000182.1:0-3696 GCA_039918735.1 Ginsengibacter sp. | reverse complement strand
CAAAATCAATTTCATATTTGCCATTCAGCATCAATTTCTTCATGGTCTTAATATCAGTAATCCTGCTTTGCACCTGACCGGTGTCAAACGTCTTAGGATCCTCTCCCATCAGTCCAAGCTGAACTGCAATGTCTGTCCCATGGCCCTTCCCTGTTTTGGCTAGTGAACCATACAATAAAATTTCCAGCCTGTTCACTTTACTCAATAAACCCTTTCTATCTAAAGATTGTAAAAAGAAATTTGCCGCACGCCACGGGCCAAGGGTATGACTGCTGGAGGGGCCAATTCCAATTTTGAATATATCAAATACCGAAATTGCTTCGTGATTCATTATAAATTAATTCAACTCTAAAGTTAGGTAAATACGGGCAGGCACTGAAATGCAATGACGTTGGAATTAATGAATAATTCTACAAGCAACCTCAAGGAATCTTCTAAAAAATTTGATAGCAAAAAAACTGACCGAGCCGGCCACTTGAAAATTCCGAAACCTATTGAATATCGGCAACGTGAACATTGAAAACAAGATAGGAGTTTCCAGGAATGTCCCTAAAAGTGTTTGGACCGTAGCCCAATGACGGCGGTATATAAAGATCAATATCACCTCCCTTGTTAACAAGAGGGATCGCCTTTTGCCAGCCGGTTATCACTTCGCCCAGTTGAAAACTAGCTGTTTGATTATTTGCAGTTGAATCAAAAATACTACCATCAAAAAACATCCCTTTATAACTTACTGTCACCACAGTACAAAGGTTGGCGACAGAAGCACCACTTCCCTGCGAATTAATTTTATAAAAAAAACCAGGAGCAGCCTGACTTGCAGTGATGTTATACTTTGCTAAAGAGTCACTCAGGTTAGCTATCTCATCAGCCGGAGCCACCACAGATGACTCGTTGTAAGGACAAACTGTATCAGTCTTGCCACACCCTGCAAGCACGATCAGAAAAAATAAAACAGGCACCGAAAATTTCATTTGTGAATTTTAGTTTGCGCAAATAAAGAGTATAAAACCTAAATATCGGCTGCATCAATTTTGCTTTCTCTAAACTTTAACTCTTCATAAAGTTGTTCATTACGCTCCCACCTAAACCTCATTCGAAATACACCAACAAAAACACTGATTCCGAATATTGCAATGGTAATTACCACCAGTTGTGAAGGAGAAATGTACGTGATGATTTTATACCATCCGTGAAAGATAACAGCAACAAGAATCGGAAGCGCAAACATAAGCCCAAAGGGCAATCCAGAGAGAAGCTGGTATAAAAAACTTTGGTGTCTCTCCCTATTCTTATCCCAATATTCCATGAAAAGTTTTTCGTCCTTATTAAGCATAGAAAAAGATTACAAGCAAATTTAAGAAGGAATGAGGCCACGGAAAAATAACGCGGAAAATCATCTTGTAATTTCGGTTTTTTGGAATTCGAGCAATAAAATGTAGGTTTGCGTGCACTAAAACCAAAACTGTGAAAATTGAGCAGGCCCTGGTGCTGTACTTACTAAGAAACAAGGAATTATCTCTACAGGGAATCGGCACCTTTACGATCGATGTCCCCGTTCCGGAAGTTATAGATAACGATAAACCTGTGGTGATTCCACCAGGAGGCGTATCATTTCATTATGACCCCAAAACCGGAGAGGATAACAATATTGTCGAATTCATTGTAGAGAACACGAAGAAGATTAAACCACTTGCTTCGGCTGATCTTGATTCATTTCTTACTCTCGGAAGGCAATTCCTGAATATCGGTAAACCCTTCACTATCCAGAACCTGGGTACGCTTGAAAAACTGACGTCGGGAGAGCTTGCGTTTAGACCCGGTCAATTAATTTTACAAAAGGTACAAGCGCCAAAAGATATCACAGAAAACGATGTAGAAGAAAATGATACGGAAGACTTTTTTAACGAATATCAAAAAGAAGCTCCGCGCAAAGGTGGGAAAAAAGTCTTTGTGATAATCGCTGTATTATTGATCATTGGTTTAGGGGCTTGGACCGCCTGGAGTTTTTTATTTAAGGAAAGCGGACATACGACTACAACCTCTCAGGAAATTATTCCCCTGCCTGATACCCCTTTATCTGATATTGATTCTGCAACGGCCAACGCGAGCCAGGTCGATACTGCGGCCATATCTCAAAAGGCAGTGAATGACAGTGTCTCATTTGCTTTTATTGTGAAAGAAACCACTAACAGTCAGGCTGCTTTGGCAAGAATGAATACACTAAAAACATATCGTCGCAATATAATTGTCTACACAAAAGATTCTATCACATACAAGGTTGCGGAACCATTTTTTCTACCTCTTGCTGACACCCTTCGAATTAAGGATTCTCTTAAAAAATACTATAGACTTTTGAATCCTAAAATAGAAATCCGGTAAAAGAAAAGGTCTGAATAGTTTACAGAAAATTCATCGTGAATTTAAAATAAGGAAAAGTCGTTTTCACAATTCACATCATTTAACACAGGAAGTTTTGTAGTTGAATATCCTGATTCAACAGCCTGTTAGTATGTTTGTTCACAAACAGAATCGGTGCTCCCTTTTTTTCTTCAAACAAATGTGCCTAACAAGACTCTTTTTCGATCCTGTGTCACTGATGAAAAAATAACTTTATTCAAAGAATACCTGGGAGAAGAAATCAAAGAGAAAAAAGTAACAAGTAATTTCATGATGGTACAGGTTAGATTTATATCTAATTCAATTTATGTCGATTCACTCTGTCAGGATGTATAACTCAAAACTTTTCCATGGATAATGTAATTGAAAAAATAAAAGAAGCGGCGGCATTTCTTCATCGTGAGAAAATGGAAGGTCCTTCAATAGGTATAGTGTTAGGAACCGGGCTGGGCAAGCTAACGGAACAGATCAGCAATCCCATCTCAATTCCTTATGTGGACATTCGATATTTTGCGGCTGCTACTGTGGAATCTCATAAGGGTCAACTGATTTTTGGAAAAATTGGTAAAAAAAAAGTAATTGTGATGCAGGGACGATTTCACTACTACGAAGGTTATTCAATGCAGGAAATCACGTTTCCGGTGAGAGTGATGAAGACGCTGGGAGTTCAAAATTTAATATTAAGCAATGCTGCCGGCGGAATCAACAATGGTTTTAAAAAAGGCGATCTGATCCTAATAGACGATCACATAAACCTCCTGCCGGAAAATCCACTTCGCGGATTGAATGACCCTGCATTTGGAAACCGGTTTGTGGACATGTTTTGTCCTTATGATAAAAACCTGGTATCAATATTTGAAGAAGCTGCCGGATCACTATCTATTCATCTTAAAAAAGGAATCTACGCAGCCGTGGCCGGACCAAACCTTGAGACTCGTGCAGAATACCGCTACATCAGATCGATAGGTGCCGATATGGTTGGAATGAGCACAGTCCCGGAAGTAATCGTTGCTAACCATATAGGTTTAAAATGTGCTGCAATAAGTGTTATTACGGATGAATGCGATCCGGATCATCTTCAACCAGTCAATATCGAAGAAATAATAAAAGTCGCTGGTGAAGCCGATCGCCTGCTAAGTAGTTTAATTATCGGAGCTATTGAAAAAATAGGTAATGTACTGAAAAATGGTTGGTGATTTTTCGAATTAAAATGCTTTTATTAGCAACGTTAATCTGAAGAGGAATCAGGCTCTGCTGGAGAGCAACCTGGCAGCAATAAGATTAACGCAAGACGAT
>JBDSGZ010000181.1:0-6747 GCA_039918735.1 Ginsengibacter sp. | reverse complement strand
TGCCAACAGTTTTTTGCTGCAATCAAGAATGGTATCCGCATATTCACGCTGTTCGGCATTCAGGTCAGTATCGGCAAGCAACGTAGCCATCCCGATAACACCATTCATTGGCGTCCGGATCTCATGGCTCATGGAAGAAAGCAGTTTACCTTTTGCATTGGCTGCAACATTCGCTTCACGAATGGCTTCTTGTTCCTTCACCATTAACCGCTCTACCTGCAGGTTAAGATTCTCTACTTGCAGTAGCAGTTCATGGTTTCGCAATTTTATTCCGTTTATACCTACACTTATATACCTGTAAGCAATGAATAAAAGCAGAATAGCAATCGCTCCAAAAAACCACATAAGTTATAGTTGTAATGAAAAAAAATTAATTATCTATTATAAATCCAAATCCTAATTTCCTTGTTTTGATTTCTCCCACTCCCAGTTTACACCCAGAACAAGATTTCTATTTTCATCCGCAGGGCTAAAAATATAAACCGGAAAAGTCCAGTTCTTATAATTTAAACCCATCATAATGCCAGGCTCCCAACTGCTTTGCGATCGATAAAGATGCGTTGATTGTAAGGCAAATCCTGCATAAAGCATTTTGGTGAAGTCATACCCCAACTCCGACCAGCTAAAAAAAAAGTTTTCAGTCTTTTCTTCCACCGAAAATGTGTACTGGGGCTCCGATGAAAAAAACAGGTGCTTATAATTCAACGTCATGTCTGACCCAATCAATCCTCCTTTCATTTTTCCCCAAATAACTCCTGCCAAAGGGGTAATTGAATAGGATAACGCTTTGTTATTAGTAAACATTTTACCTGCAAGAAATGATATTGTTTCTAATTGTTCGTAGTTGTAACGAATCTCTCCCAACCAATTGTCCGTTGTTTGATAATACAACTTTGGAACAACTACAGATGAACCCGGACTGGAATAGTAGTACTGCTCAAGACCGCCATGAACCTGGCTTTTACCGGTATGGCACAACATGATCAATATGAATAGAGTGCCTAACTTAAACATTGTCTATAATTATAACTTCTGCAGTTGCCAACCTGTTCATTAATGAAATTGTTTTAAGATGCGGGTTCCATTGAAAAACAAGTTTCTCAATAGGCTGCCAAAGAATCACCCAGCTAAAAATATCCAGCCCGTTATGAAATGCAGCCATAAAACCTTCCTCTGCTGAAAAAATCATGGGCACTAACAAATGAACAATCATCATAACCACCACACTTAGAAAAAGTAAGAGATAACCACGTCTCTTGAACTTTTCAAATTTTTCTATTTCAATAAGTTTTTTTGCGGAGAAATGCCGCCTGATTGCATAGATAAAAGGTTCACTAAACTGCCTGTCAGTTTTACTTCTGCATGTGATTTTATAATAAAAAACAGAATATCTTTTAGCTGCTTCTATTGAAGCCATAAGATACTGCTGAAACTCGTGGCTAAGCTGTCTTTTATAAAGAGGTGCGGGATCATTGGAATTAAAATGCTCGTCAATAGTGGCCTGATCTATCGTTAAAAAAATGGTTATTTTATCCGTCAGCGAAGGAGTAACTGTGACAGTCTTCTTTAAGTAAAGCAAATTCATCAACCACGTGATGGCTTTTCCGGGTTGCTTAATGGCTAAGGACATGATGGCTTATTACAGAATATTTAGGGTTTGTAACAGGAAGAGTAATGTTCGCTTTATTGAGCAAAACATTAATTTGTTTTCAACTCTTCAAGATTTCATTCGCTTATTGAATACTAACGCGGTTAAAAGAAAAATAGTATCGCGAATGACTACGTCCAATAATTCGGGGCTTGCGATTGTTTGCATAAGCTTATTCATTCCCCAGGAAGCCACAAAACACAACAGAAAAACCATTTTAAAACGGTATCCAATTTAATACAATTAATTACCTGTTCACTCGTTCTCATCTATATCCTTAGGCACCATGGTTAACAAGCAAAAAATACAACTGCATTTAACGGGAGAACTTTTTTGAATGAAAAACTTAAGAAATCTACTGGCCCTTCTTCTTATCAGTCCTCTTTTTCTGTTTGCTCAGAACCGACAGCTTAAGTTTAGCCGATTTCAAACAGATGCCGGACTTTCCCAGAGTAATGTGCTTTGTATCATTCAGGACAGCAGGGGTTTTATGTGGTTTGGAACCAGGGACGGTCTCAATAAATATGACGGTTATAAGTTTACTGTTTATAGGAACGATCCAAAAAATAAAGAAAGCATCAGCAACAACTATATACGCGATATCAAAGAAACAGGGAATGGGAATTTATGGATCGCAACCGCGGGTGGAGGCCTTAACTATTTCGACCGTTCCAAAAACCTCTTCACAATTTTCAAGCATGATTCAAAAAATGAGAAGTCCATTACAAGCAATTTTATCACCGCAATCCAGGAAGATGCCAGGGGAAATCTTTGGATAGGAACAGAGTCGGCGGGTTTGAATTTTCTCGAAAAAGGGAGCACAACTTTCACTCATTTGAAACATGAAAGCAACAATCAGAATTCTCTAAGTGATGATTTTATAAAAACAATCTACCTTGATCACGAAAATAATTTATGGATAGGCACCTTACATGGTGGTCTAAACAAATTCAATCCGCAAAATAAAAAGTTTACAAGATATCAGCACGATGACAATCTACCATCATCGCTTGCTTTCAATGATGTATACAAAATATTTGAAGATAGCAAACAGCGAATTTGGGTTGGAACTAACGGTGGAGGACTTGATCTATTCGAAGCAAAAAGCGATTCAATCACTCATTTCAAAAGTGACGAAAAAAATAAAAATAGCCTGTCGGGTAATTATGTTTATGCAATCAACGAAGACAATAATCACAATATTTGGATAGGTACTGAGAATGCAGGATTATCAATATTAAACCCTGTCACTGGAAACTTTGAGACCTACATCAATGACGAAATTGACAACAGTAGCCTGAGCAATAATTCTATTTATGACATCTGCAGGGATAACAAAGGCAGTATGTGGATCGGAACTTTTTCCGGAGGTATCAGTTTTGTAAATGCCGACGACAAATTTGCCCACTACAAACACACGACTAGCAGCACAAGTCTTTCCAACAATAAATTACTGTCAATTTTTGAAGACTCAAAACGGAACATTTGGATTGCTACAGACGGCGGTGGATTAGATTTGTTTGACCGTAATACCGGCATTTTCTCACATTATAAACACAATCCTAATAACTCAAAGTCCATAGCCGGAGATTTCGTTCTGAATGTTAGTGAAGATGCTATGCAGAACTTATGGATAGGAACATGGGGAGATGGTATCACAATTTTCAATAAGGAGAAGAACACCTATCGACACTTTAAAAATAATGCTGCTGACAGCACAAGTTTAAGCAGTAACAATGCCTGGAATATTTACCGGGATGCAGATAATACTATGTGGGTTGCTACATACGGTGGAGGGCTCAACAAGTATGATCCTACCACGAATTCATTCGTTGTTTACAAGTACAATGAAAAGAATCCAAATGGCATATTAAGCGATAGAATCTATTCCGTTCTGGACGACAGGAAGGGTCATTTGTATATTGGCACGGACGGTGGGGGCATGAATGTCTTCGATAAGAACACGTGTACATTTACGCATTACCTACATGACGATTATAACAAAAACAGCATTGCCAGCAACAGCGTCGGTCACATTCTCCAGGGCAAAGATGGAATGCTTTGGGTCGCAACCACCGGTGGTTTGTCTGTAATGGACCCAATGAAAAAAATATTTACAAACTACACCACAGAGAACGGTTTGCCAAGTAATGACATTTTTGGAATTCTCCAGGATAACATTTCTAATATATGGATCAGTACTAACAGGGGCATCTCGATGTTTAGTCCACGTACCAATAAGTTTAAAAACTTCGGGATCATCGACGGGTTGCAGGGCAATGAATTCAAAGAACAAGCCTTTTGCCAAAGCAGTACAGGCGAATTCTACTTCGGTGGCAACAACGGCTTTAATGTTTTTGATCCAAATCGCATCTCAACTATTCAATTTGACCCACCAATAGTGCTAACCGGATTTCGTATTTCAAACAAAGAAGTACCTGTCGCCACAGATAGCGTTGACTCCCCGTTGAAAAAAGATATTTCTGAAACGACATCTATTACGTTGCCTTATAATAATGCTGTTGTTCAGTTTGAGTTCGCTTCGCTAAACTATACAGCAAATGAAAAAAAGCATTATAAATATATGCTTGAAGGATTTGAAGACACATGGAATGAAGAAATCGACAAGACATCAGCCACCTACACCAACCTCGACCCTGGTCACTACACGTTCAGGGTTAAAGGAATGGATAATGCCGGTAACTGGTCATCAAAAGTCTCGAGTGTCGAATTCATTATTACACCTCCTTTCTGGCTCACGTGGTGGTTTAAAATATTTGTTGCGTTAATTGCAGTTCTTGGTTCTGTCATGCTTTACAGGACAAGGATGCGCTCAATAAAACAACAGCAAAAAGAGCTTGAGAAAAAAATAGATGAAAGAACTACGCAGCTAATTGAATTAAGCAGGGAAGAACAAATGGCAAGAATTGAAGCGGAAAAAGCCCGGCAAGATGCCGAGCAGGCAAACCAGGCCAAAAGCGTATTCCTGGCTACTATGAGCCATGAGATAAGAACTCCGATGAATGGAGTAATTGGTATGTCTTCGCTGCTGGCGGAAACAGAACTTACGGAAAAGCAACGGGAATATACTGACACGATCACAACCTGCGGTGAAAGCCTTTTAAATGTTATAAACGATATACTGGATTTTTCAAAGATCGAATCCGGCAACATGGAATTAGAACACGAAGACTTTGATCTTCGTGCATGTATTGAAGACGTCCTTGATATCTTCGGAACCAAGGCTGCAACTCTCGGTGTTGATCTAATCTATAAGATGGACGAGAACGTTCCTAACCAAATCGTCGGTGATGATTTGCGGTTAAAACAGGTGTTGACAAACCTCGTTGGAAATGCGCTGAAGTTTACCCAAAAAGGAGAAGTGTTTGTGAAGGTGCATCTGGTTCAAAAAATGTCAGATGAGGATATTACACTGGAATTTGAAGTTCATGATACTGGCATTGGAATTCCAAAACAAAAACTCAACCGATTGTTTAAACCCTTCTCTCAGGTCGATTGCTCTACTACAAAAAAATATGGAGGGACCGGATTAGGACTTGCAATATCCAACAAACTGGTGGACCTAATGAAAGGAGGCTTTAATGTAAAAAGTGAAGAAGGAAAGGGATCTGTGTTCTCGTTCACTATTGAAACCTCAGTAGGTAAAAAATTGTTGGGTGGATATATTCAATATAATATGTCTGATCTGCAAGGCAAGAAAATATTGGTAGTGGATGACAATACAACGAATCTTGCGATTTTAAAAAGCCAGTTGGAAACATGGAAACTGGTGCCATTGTTGGCCGGATCAGCAAGCATCGGTCTCGAAATCTTATCCAAAGAAAAAAATATCGAACTCGTGCTTACTGATATGCAGATGCCAATAATGGATGGCGTTCAGTTAGCCGAAGAAATTAAAAAAATCGCTCCCGTCCTACCAATTATATTGCTGAGCTCCGTGGGCCAGGATTATAAAAGCCAAAATTCAAATCTGTTCACGACCATACTGAATAAACCAGTGAGGCAGCATGTATTAAGTAAAAACATTTTACAAGTCTTAAGACCACCAGCTTCTACCTCTCCTGGTGAAAAATATTCAAACGAAAAGTTACCCGCAACCTTTTCGCAACAACATCCGCTTAAAATCCTCGTGGCAGAAGACAACGCTGTGAATCAAAAAGTAATTCTCTATATTCTAAACAAGTTGGGCTACTCTCCGGAAATAGTAGAAAATGGAGCAATCGCTGTAAAAAGGGCAAATGAAAATCAGTTTTATATTATCTTGATGGATATGCAAATGCCTGAAATGGATGGATTGCAGGCTACCCAATTATTAAGAGCGAATCTCGAGCATCAGCCGGTAATTATTGCCTTAACTGCGAATACGATGGAGGGCGACCAGGATGAATGTTTAAATGCCGGAATGAACGATTATATTTCAAAGCCTGTCCGGCTGGAACAATTAACCGAAAAGCTTGAGAAGTGGTCAGCACTTAAACATGAAATTGTAAACCAAGTAGAACAATAATTGCCAGGTACATTAAGTTAAATGACTTTGTGCTCGCCCGGTAAATGAAACACTAGATAAAAAATACTCGAATCAATATAACCTATGGAAAAATTGTATGACCTAAGCGCAATCGAAATGATGGACGACAACGAATATGTGGCTGATATTCTAAAAACATTCTTAGAAACAACGCCTGTTGAAATGAATGATCTTAGAAAAGCCTGTGTTTCCGGTGATCATAACAGAATTAACCAGGCTGCACATAAATTAAAAAGCAGCGCCGGGCTTCTCGAAGCAACCAACCTGATGCAAGTTCTTACGAAAATAGAACAACAGGCTAAAGCCGGTGAAAACGAAGAATTTTCCTTGATGGCAGTTCAGGCAAATGAAGAATATAAAAAGATAGAATCTCCTTTAAAAGAGTATTTGAAATTTGTCCAGGCACAATTGCGCGTCAACGCTTAAGAGCCTTTTATTTAATCAAAAAAATAGTTTCAGTGCCGGAGGTGTCCGGCATTTTTTGTGTCTTGAGCACTAAACTCATTTTCTGAATTTTTATTGGCGGATAAAGATTCCCTTCAATACTCTT
>JBDSGZ010000180.1:0-8975 GCA_039918735.1 Ginsengibacter sp. | reverse complement strand
CTGGAAGGAAATGCATTGGAGAGGAACAAGCCTTGAACCGAATTCAAAGGATAATCCAAAGGTGCAGGTAATTGGAATTGATTCCCTGGGAAATTCAACAACTTTATTCAACGTAGATAAGAATACTCAGGACCTTGATATCTCGTCGGTGAATGCGATCAAATATCCATACATCCAGTTAAAGATGCGAAACGCGGATAGTATTTCATATACTCCATATCAATTGACATACTGGAGACTGAACTACGATCCCGCTCCTGAAGGCGCGCTTACACCGTCTCTGTATTTCTTAACTAAGGACACATTGGAGCAGGGCGAAATATTGCACTTTGGAATTGCGTTCAAAAATATTAGCATTCCATCTTTCGATAGTATGAGAATAAAGCTAGCTATCATCGATGGAAATAATGTTACTCATTTAATTCAACTTCCAAAACAAAAGCCGTTGATCAGTGGTGATACAATCATTCTAAAATATGACCTTGATACAAAAGGTTATTCCGGTGCTAATATTTTGCTGATTGATTTTAATCCGGATCATGATCAACCTGAGCAATACCATTTCAACAATTTTATTTACCAGAATTTTTACGTCAAGGGAGATAAGTATAATCCGTTGCTGGATGTCACCTTCGATGGCACTCATATTTTAAACCGGGATATCGTTTCCGCAAGGCCCCATATCCTGGTAAAACTAAAAGATGAAAGCAAATTTCTGGCACTGAATGATACATCGCTCATTAAAGTGCAGGTTCGTTTTCCTGACGGATCGTTGAAAAATTATAAGTTTGATAATGATACGATGCGATTCACTCCTGCAAACCTTGCGGCTGGTGAAAACACCGCTACCATCGACTTTTCGCCTCTATTCACCGGAGATGACGAAGAGTATGAATTAATTGTATCAGGGAAAGATGCGATTGGAAACACCGCCGGGGAACTCGACTATCACATCACTTTCAGGGTAATTAGCAAACCGATGATTTCTAATCTGTTGAATTATCCAAATCCATTCACTACGTCTACCGCCTTCGTCTTCACGGTTACGGGAAGTGTAGTGCCCCAGAATATCCGGATTCAAATATTAACGATCACAGGAAAAATAATTCGCGAAGTCACTAAAGATGAATTGGGGCCATTGCATATTGGCAGAAATATTACAGAATTCAAATGGGACGGAACTGACATGTATGGACAAAAAGTTGCAAACGGCGTTTACCTCTATCGTGTGCTTACAAATCTCAATGGTAAATCCCTCGAGAAATTCAAAGACGATGGAGATAACACCGATAAATATTTTACCAAAGGCTATGGGAAAATGTATTTCATGAGGTAACGAGGCTTTGTCGATTGTTTGTTCAAAGAGATGGTAAACTATCGATCAGATCCGCCTGACCCTCGTTCTAGTTCGCAACGAAAAATTACTAAAAGTCGAAAAACCCAATAAGAATAAGAAAGGTGAGATGGTCAACATGAAACGGTTGTGCCAGTCATCGCAGGTAAGGAGAGTCGTTACCCAATAAAGTAATATTATTGATACCATGTAAAGAATTCTCTTGTCACGTTCCCGGATTTTGTTCCACAAACCGACCAGGGACAAAAGATAAAATGGATAGAAAAAAAAGACAAGAAAAGTATTGTGCATAAAAGAGTAATAACTTCTTAACATACCAAAAAACGCAAAAGTCTTTAGCCGGGTTAACCTAAAAAACTGTTGGCGGTTATTAGAAATATAATAGATTAACCCCTCCAGGGAGTTTCCTTTTTCCAGTGTTTTTATTTCTGCATTCTCAATCGTATTTACTCCGCAGATGATGTTCTCTTTCTTGAAAGGCAGCATGAAATCCAGCGATCCACCTGCATCCAACATACGATCAACAACAAGAAGAAAAAAAATGACAGAGATCACAATTACGAGCGTCTTATAAATAGTATGCACCCGATTTAAAAATCTGGCAAAAAGATACACTGCTGTCGCGCCAAAAAAAAGAATACCGGTTGGACGCGTGATGCTTAACAAAATCAACAGGAATATGATGATTAAAAAAGATTTGAATGTGAGCCTGTCGAGGCACAATAAATAACTCGAGTAAATAATCACGAGGCTGTAAAAAATTGATTCAGTAAAAAGAAAGCTGTTATAAACCTGGTAGGGAATATTTATGATATAGAACAACGTAGCCAAAAAAGCGATGGATGATTTTTTTAAAAACCGATTAGCCAACTGAAAAAACATTGCTGTCGCGAGTAGATTTAGCAGGAGTTGAATGACGATGATCACCGCATACCCTAAGTGAAACTTGTATGCCGCGGCAATCAGGAAGATCTGGGTAAAATATAAATAGTAATTACTACTTTCCAATTTTCCGTGCTCCTGGAAATATAGGGCCTGTGTAATATATTTTTCAGCTTCAAGCCCGGTTACGATTCCATTTTGCCAAAGAAGGACCGCCTGTACAATTGTCCACACCAACAACAATAAAAGAAACCTCTTGTCAGTAAGTAAATTCTTTTGAGACGTTATATATTTCATTCGTCAAGATAATCTTCTGTTCTTTGTAGAGTCTTTTATAATCCAGAAATTGTTTCAGAAACCCAATTTATTGTCTTCGAAAATAATCTTAAAATCTGGGTTTTAGATTGCCGGGTCGCAAGAGTTTAGATGATGTCAACCTGGAAAAAAATTATTGCAATAACTTCACGCAAGTATGGATGACAATTTGTATGACGTAATTATAATCGGTGGCGGCCCCATTGGACTCGCTTGTGGCATTGAGGCAAAGAATGCTTCGTTGAAATATCTAATCCTCGAGAAAGGAGCACTCGTTAATTCTTTGTATAACTACCCCGTAAACATGACGTTTTTCAGCACAAGTGAAAGACTTGAAATCGGTAAGGTTCCTTTTGTTAGTAATAGTGCAAAACCTACCCGAAGTGAATCGCTGGAGTATTACAGGAGGGTGGCTGCAGCTTATGAACTGAATATTCATTTATTTGAAAAATTAATTGATGTTCAAAAAAATTCAGCTGGTGAATTCAGTGTAACAACTTCCAAAGGCAGCTACCAATCTAAAAATATTATTATTGCTTCAGGCTTTTACGATATCCCTTACCTGTTAAATGTGCCCGGCGAAGAGCTGGCCAAGGTGAAACATTATTATGACGATCCACATTTCTACGCATTTCAAAACGTCCTGGTTGTAGGTGCTGCAAACTCCGCCGTGGATGCGGCTCTCGAAACCTGGCGCAAGGGCGCTCAGGTTACCATTGTGATTAGGGGAGACAAGATAAGTGAAAGGGTGAAATATTGGGTAAAGCCAGATATTGAAAATCGAATCCAGGAAAACTCAATCACTGCATATTTCAATTCATCGATTTCAGAAATCAGGGAGAACGAAGTAGATATCAAAACGCCAGATGGAATAGTAACTATAGAGAACGACTGGGTGTTAGCGATGACAGGCTACCAGCCAGATCTAAGTTTCCTGAGAAAACTGGGCATCAGGCTTTCTGCTGATGTAATATGCAAACCCGAGTACAACGAGAAAAATTATGAAAGCAATGTGCAGGGAATTTACCTGGCAGGAGTCATTTGCGGAGGCATGAATACGCACCGGCTGTTTATAGAAAATTCCAGGGAGCACGCCGAAAAAATCATAAAAGACATTGGCAGGAAAAAAGGAGTGCATTCATAATCCATCGTTCCTGGTTTTAATTTAAATCGGTTGAATCCTTTGCTTTCCTCTCCTTTCCAAGTTGGTCCTTTTCAAGGATTTTCTTCAGCCTCTTTTCGTTGATAACATAAGTAAGATGCGTTGAAAGCAGCCCAATAACGAATGACACAACCAGCAACCAATAGATCGTTTCACTACCGCCTGTTTCCCAGAGCTGGGTGAATAATTTCGTCAAAAAGAAAATTACCAAAAAAGAAACAACAGTCCACGCTATTGTGAATTGAAGATAATATTTCCATCTCGGTCCACTCTTTTGCTCAAGCCAGTGATTTGCAAAGCGTCTTTCTTCTCTTGTAATCATATGCCAGGAATTTCAATCTCGCCCTTCATGTAGTAGACGCATTTTCCACCAATGGTCACTCGATCTCCGCGATTTTCACAATAGATTTCTCCACCTCTTTTCGAAAGTTGTTTTGCTCTCATTTCTGATTTATTGAGTTTCTTACCCCAGAAAGGAATCAGTTGGGAATGTGCCGAACCTGTGACTGGATCTTCATTGACACCGGCTGCAGGAGCAAAAAAACGGGAAACAAAATCTACTTCATCGCCAATGGCCGAAATAATGATCTTGTACCCTGTTTTTTCAACCAGGTTAAAATCAGGATCACAATTTTTAACTGATTCCTCGTCAGGCAGTATTGCAAGGAGATCCCTGTTTTTAAATAGCCCGATAATGTCTGCACCTCCAAGAGCATTTTTCAGATGAAGAGGAGGATCATTGAAAAGTTCAGGCTCCCATGAAGGAAAATCCATTGCGAGCATATCATTCGTTTTAGTGATCCTCAAATTACCGCTTTGAGAGCTGAACGTAATAATTGGTTTATCGAATTTTAATATTTCATATAAAACAAATGCGGAAGCCAGCGTTGCATGTCCACATAAATTAATTTCTGTTGATGGCGTAAACCAGCGAATTTCAAAATCTGCATCCCCTTCAATTGAAGGAGGAGTGAAAAAAACCGTTTCGCTAAGATTGTTTTCCATTGCGATGTTCTGCATTAATCTTTCATCAATCCATTTGTCCAGCGAAATAACCGCAGCAGGATTTCCGCCAAACAACCGGTCAGTAAAAGCGTCAATCTGGTATAAGGTTAAATTCATTTCTTAAAGATTAGTAAAGACTGAGAAGAAGTCATCCTTGACTGGGAGAGTATTCGCAGCCGGCATCGTACATCATAAAAAGTCCGGCAATTATTCAGCCATCATTTCTTTGACTGCAATTCTAATGTCCTCATTATTTGGTTTACTAAAATAATCACCATCGCTGCCATAAGCAGCACGATGGGCCTTAGCCGTAAGCGTCCGGGGCGCCACATCCAGCCATCGATAACCTCCCTGCACTTCCATTACATGATTAAACATAAATGCACATGCCCCTCCTGGTAAGTCTTCGTCGATAAAAATAATGCGGCCAGTTTTTTTAAGAGATTTTAGAATAACGTGATTTATATCAAACGGAAGCAATGTTTGTACGTCAATCACTTCGCAGTCTATTCCTAATTTCTTCAATTCTGCGGCAGCTTCCTCAACAATTCTCAAGGTGGCTCCGTATGACACCATGGTGATGTCATTCCCATCCCTTATTACTTCAGGAACCCCCAGGGGCACTGTGTATTCAGTTAGGTTGGAAGGAACTTTTTCTTTCAATCGATAACCGTTAAGGCATTCGATCATGAGAGCGGGGTCATTGCTTTTTAATAAGGTGTTGTACATTCCGACAGCCTGCACCATGTTTCGTGGCACACACACGTACATTCCCCGCAAGGAATTTATGATCATACCAAGTGGAGAACCGCTATGCCAGATACCTTCAAGACGGTGTCCTCTGGTGCGAACAATCAAGGGAACACTTTGTTTACCCACCGTGCGATAGTGGGTTGTGCATACATCATCGCTCAATGGTTGCAATCCATATAGCAGGTAATCGAGATACTGAATTTCAGCAATAGGCCTCAACCCACGGAGAGCAAGACCAATTCCCTGGCCCATTATGGAAAGTTCACGAATGCCAGTATCAAAAATTCTTCCCTCGCCATACTTCAATTGCAGTCCGCTGAATCCTTGGTTTACATCACCAATCTGCCCGACATCTTCCCCGAAAGCGACAATCTTGTTATTGGAAGAAAACAACTCATCAAAATATCTATTGAGAATTTCATAGCCATTTATTGTCTCTGCATGTTCATCATATTCAACAGCTACATGGGGAATCTTAAGGGCTGACTTTGGCCCTTCATTGTATAAGTGCGTGTCAAATATTACCTCAAACTCATCTTTCAACTTCTTATAATATCCTTCAAGTTCTGCCTTTGCCTGGGCGGAATGAGATACATCAATTGCATCACGGATTGCTTTCATTACATCACGTCTCACTGGCTCGTCAAGACGCTTTATAGCATTCGAGATTTTTGAAATATCGTGCTCGTTGTAAGCTGACATTACATTTTCAAATACCCCTACAGCATTGTTGACATCTTCTCTTCTTTGCTCTAAAAATTTGGCCCACGCACGTTTGCGGCTTTGCTTTGCAAAATCTTTGGCCTCAATTTCAATCGAGGCTAACTCGTCCTCCTCTGCTAACGCATTCGAAATAATCCATTCCCGCATTTGCATTTTGCAATCCCATTTTTTTTCCCATTCAAGCCTTTCAGGGTCTTTATAACGTTCATGACTGCCCGAGGTGGAATGTCCCTGCGGTTGAGTAATCTCTTCTACATGAAATAAGGCGGGAGTATGAGTTTCGCGGACATTTCTCAAAGCATCGTCAAGTACTTCGCACATTCCGGAATAATCCCATCCTTTTAATTTGTAAATATTAATGCCGTTGGTTCCCTTTTCCTTTTGTAAGCCTGCCATTGCATCGGAGATGGACGACTTTGTAGTTTGAAACTCTTTAGGAACGGAAATACCATAACCGTCATCCCAAACAAAAACGGCAAGAGGAACCTGGAGAACACCTGCTGCATTCATTGCCTCCCAAAAATGCCCCTCGGAAGTGGAAGCATCCCCGATTGTGCAAAAACAAATCTCATTTCCGTTGTTACTTAAATCTTGCATATCCTTCAGAGCATCAACTTCGCGAAAAAGCTTCGAAGCTAAAGCAAGACCCAAAGCCCGCGGCATTTGCCCCGCAGTTGGTGCAATGTCAGCTGAAATATTCATCAGCTTTGCAAGAGGAAGCCAATCACCTTGTTCGTCAACGAAGGGTGAAGCAAAATGAGCATTCATTTGCCGGCCGCCACTTGAAGGTTCATTGTTTAGGTTGGTATCAGCATATAGCTGGGAAAAAAACTGCTCAATCGTTGCAAGCCCGGTTGAAAACATGAAAGTTTGATCGCGATAGTAACCAGCACGAAAATCACCAGGTTTGAAAAACTTCGCCATTGCCACCTGGGCCACTTCTTTGCCCGCACCAAAAATTCCAAACTTGGCCTTTCCTGTCAGAACTTCCTTTCTACCTAAAAGGCTCGCCTCGCGGCTTTCACATACTATCCGGTAATCGGTTATTACTGCTTGCCTGAAATTGTCGAAAGATAACTTTTCAGCATTTAAAACCTCAGAATCCTTGGATATATGCATGGCACAAAAATATTAATTATGGACGATTGTTAAAAATGAAATAAGGTCTTCACAATTTGCAACCTTTTGGGCCGTTTTATTATCTTTGAGTCCGTTAAATCTCGTAAATGAAAATAATAATAACGTTGTTAACCGCCTGCGTTTTCTCCTTTGGAGCGATGGCTCAGACGAATGCATCCGGCAATTCCATAACAGCGATCCAGAACAGTACGTTACAACCCAAGAGCCAATCGCCTTCAGAATCTTTAGCTTTGAATGAGATGGAATTTGACTTCGGCAAGATTCCCCAGGGCAAACCGGTTACTCATGTTTTTGAATTTAAAAATACTGGCACAACTCCTTTTTCACTTGATAATGTTCAGGCAAGCTGCGGATGTACAACTCCTGAGTGGACTAAAGACGTAGTTGCCCCCGGAGCCACTTCTAAAATAATAGTTGGTTACAACGCCCAAAATGAAGGCACTTTTGCCAAACCGGTAACGATAACCTACAATGGAAACCAAACCAAACAAATCGTAATTAAAGGCGAGGTTTGGAAAACTCCTGAAAATTCTGCTCCTGAAAATACAAAAATTAATTCTTTAAAAAACGAATAGCAAATCAAAATTTAAACTACAACAAAACAGAAAAGCATTATGAAAAAAATACTATTTGCAATCCTGGCATTTACTTGCACGTCGGCTTTTGCACAAAAAAAGGCAGATGATCTCGCAAAGCTAAATGTGCAAACCTTTGATTTAGGTAACGTAAAGCAGGGAGTTCCCGCAACAGCAACTTTTGTCGTGACAAACATTGGCAGCGACCCGCTGTTGATAGAGCAGGCAATGCCTACCTGCGGTTGTACTATTTCGGACTATACCAAATCAGAAATTGCTCCAGGTAAAACCGGGTATATTAAGGCTACTTATAATGCAGCAAATCTTGGGCATATTGATAAAACTCTGACCGTGAAGTTTGCAGGAGCAGATGACATAAAATCGATCAAACTGACTGGCGATGTTCTGGATGCAGCAGCCTATGACAAGGCAATGGCTGACCAGGGTGCGAAAGCCAAACCAGCGGCTGTATCATCCAAGAAAGAGAAGAAGGCAGATGCATCTTCTAAATCATAAATAAAGTCCTATTTGTTTTAAATAAAGCCCTGCCTAAAGCGGGGTTTTTTATTTTGTTCACTACGCTGAACGTTTTAGAAAATTAGATGGACTTTATCTCTGCTATTAATTCCTGGAGTACTTTCTTGGCATCGCCAAATAACATTGAAGTTTTTGGATGAAAGAACAATTCGTTCTCGATGCCTGCATACCCTGGCTTCATCGACCTTTTGTTGACAATTACATTTCTTGCAAGCTCAACATCAAGAACGGGCATCCCATAGATTGGTGAGGACGGGTCATTTTTAGCCGCCGGATTAACAACATCATTTGCACCTAAAATCAATACGACATCTGTAGATTTAAACGCATCATTTGCGTCTTCCATTTCGAGCAATCGTTCATAGTTTACATCGGCTTCGGCAAGTAATACATTCATATGTCCGGGCATACGCCCCGCAACAGGATGAATGGCATAGTCAACCTGAACTCCTTTTTCTTCCAATAGCTTTTCCAAATCATGGCATGCATGCTGTGCCTGGGCTACAGCAAGTCCATATCCCGGAACGAT
>JBDSGZ010000179.1:0-9585 GCA_039918735.1 Ginsengibacter sp. | reverse complement strand
GCTTTGGGCTTCGTAGAGCTTGCGCATTACCCATGCCAGTGGAAGGATAATCGCGACAAAGGAATAAACGACTCCCAACCACCAGCCAAGCTGAACAAGGTAAAACCCTATCATTACTACTGCTCCGGTCAGTACAACCAGCCAGACTCCTGAAAAAACTTTTGATACGCGAATACCCCAGACGATGGGCATCGTATGACATCCATACTTGGCGTCTCCTGGCATGTCTTCCATATCTTTTATAACCTCACGCACTAACGACAGAATAAATGCAAATGCCGCATACACAGAAGATATTTTTACGAGTTGACGCCATGCATGTTCCGTTTCTCCAACATTGAACCTGTATTCAGCCAATGTCAATACCAATATTACCCAGGCTGTCAGAAGTGAAATAATGACATTGCCAACCAATAATTTTTTCTTGAAAGTTGTGGAATAAAACCACAAAGCCAGTATCACGATGAGATTGAAAAAGGGAATAAAATAGTTATGTATTTTGTAACCAACGTAAAGACTCAGCACAAGCCCCATCGCAGAAAGTATGATATGAAGCACGATTGCCCATCTGCGTTTTACGAACTTTTCAATGATGAGCTTTTCCGGCTTGTTGACAAGATCAATGTTCAAGTCAAAATAATCGTTGATGATGTAGCCCGCGGCTGCGATACAAACAGAAGCAAGAACTAAAACAAAAAACAACGGTTGCGGTAATTTTGCGTGGCCTACTTCATGTAGCTGGACTTTGTAGATAAAGTCATCAATTATAAAAAACTTGAAAAGGAATTGTGTAAGCGCAATGAAAAATAAATTAGGCCACCTTATCAGTTTGAAAAAAGCGGAAAACATATTCATGATAGATGCTTAAAGATTCGTTCAGGCAGAAGGAATTGAAGTATTCAACGGCCAGTGATTATTGAGTTTAAGGGTTTTTTCAATCACATCTCTAACACATCCATCTCCTCCTTTGAAAGGAGAAATATAAGAACATATTTTTTTAATTTCAACAGCCGCGTCTGCCGGACAGCAGGGAAGGCCAGATAACATCATACATTGATAGTCGGGAATATCATCACCCATATAAAGAGTACCTGCCGGAACCAAATCATTTTCCGAAAGAAAAAGCTCAAGGAAATTCAGTTTGTCGGTTACCTTCATAAACACATCTTTGATTCCCAGTTTTCTTAGCCTGCTTTCAACAGCCGGCGTTTCACTTCCAGATACTATTGCCACTTTATAACCAGATTTTACTGCCAACTGTAATGCGTAGCCGTCTTTTATGTTCATATCCCTTATCCATTGGCCGTCATTATGAACTTGCAAATTGCCATCGGTAAGAACACCGTCCATGTCAAAAATGAAAGTCTTCACCAACCGGAACTCAAAAAGAATATTCATGCATTACAAAATTTTATCGGGGTCTCAAGACAGTTAGCTATTTTAAAAATCCTTTCAACCATAGAGCAGCTACTTCCAATTAGTTTAACGCCCGAAATTTTCGTTCATCCAAAAAATAGTATTGAGCAGGCAATGTTACAACAATTTCCTTATCACTCTCTTACAACACACTGCAACATGGACGAGAAGCGGCGTTAAGAGATCACCGATGAAATCCAGGACACACCTGGCGATTGGGGAGAATATTTTCTCTTCAACATAATTATGAAAAAAGCTGGAATTAAAATCTGCCCTGAAAGATGTGGGCACAATTTCATTTAAAGATCGCCTGTTACCTGTTCTTCTTTTGATGGAGTTTTAAAATACTTTCCGAAATTTTCAGATAAAGGTATTTGAGATCGGCATGTGGAGAAAGTGTCTGCAAATGCCGGTTAAGTGTCACAATATCTTCCCGGATTGCAGGCCCCGTTTGCATTTCAAGGGGTGAGAAATGGTTCGCCTTATCCGCCACCTCATTGATCAGGGGTAACAATGCTTTAAATTCAATTTTCTCTTTCTCACAGAAACTTTCCGTCATTGCCATAAGGTGATTGGTAAAATTTGCTACAAAAACTGCTGCCACATGGTAGCGAAGCCGTTCCTCATCAGAACAGGCAATCACAATATCTGAAATCGTAGATGCAAACTCAGTAATTTCATGAGTCGTTTCCAATGTGTTACCTCCTACAAGAAATGGTATTTTAGGAGTATGCGCGGTATCCCTTGTTAAAGTTTGCAAAGGATAAAGTACGCCATAGCGCGAGGAAACATTCTTCAGGATATCCATTTGTACGGAACCAGCAGTATGGAGTACCAACCCTTCCCGAAAGCCTTTGATTTTATCAATTGATTCCAGGGCTGCATCGGTAAGGCATATAATATATATATCTGCTTTGGCAAACGATTCGCCCGAAAAAGTAGCCGGTTGTGCATTATATTTTTCAGCTAATTGTTTGGCATTTGCAATATTCCGGCTCAAAACCTGGATGATGTTGTGTCCTGCTTTGTCCAGAACCGCACTTAGTACAGTTGCAACGTTACCAGATCCTAATATTACTACATTCATTAAACTGCGTTTATTTAAGAAAACCGAATGAAGAGAACTGGAAAATTAATCTTTTTGTCAATCGTCTCTATCAATGATTTCTGTATCATAGGTTAAAAAGTTATTAGAAAACTGATTTCAATTGTCGGATATTAGGAAAATCAAGGATGTTTGTTTGATCAAGGGGAGGGTGACGAAGATAATATGCTCGCGGTAAAATACCAATTCAGCAATAAAGATTTCGTTTTTAATTTTTAAGCTAATATTGCACGGTTCCATATAATAATACCCTAAGCGTTGTATTTTGTGTTTTTGAAAAGATAAAATTAGAGGATAATAAGTCATGGCAAAGAATTTATTGATAGTAGAATCTCCTGCAAAGGCAAAAACAATTGAAAAAATATTGGGTGACGATTTTGAGGTTAGAAGTTGCTATGGACATATTCGTGACCTTGAAAAAGACGATATGGGCATTGATATCAACAACCATTTCGCCCCCCGATATAAAGTACCCGACGATAAGGCCAAAGTTGTAAAAGAACTGAAACAGCATGCCAAAAAAGCGGATGAAGTTTGGCTTGCCTCGGATGAAGACCGCGAGGGAGAGAGCATTAGCTGGCATCTGGCAGAAGTGCTGGGGCTCGATATAAAAAAGACCAAACGGATCGTCTTTCATGAAATTACTAAACCGGCGATCCGGGAAGCTGTGGCAAATCCCAGACTAATTAATATGGACCTTGTCAATTCCCAGCAGGCAAGAAGAGTTCTCGACAGGATCGTTGGTTTCGAGCTGTCGCCGGTATTGTGGAGAAAAGTAGGAATGCAGGGCGGCCTCAGCGCCGGAAGAGTCCAAAGCGTTGCGGTGAAATTAATTGTAGAAAAAGAAAGGGAGATAAACCAGTTCGTGTCTTCAGGTAATTTTAAAATAGAAGCACTGCTGGCGGCAAAAGACCAGAATGGTAAATCGATATCATTCAAGGCCGAAGATGGAAAACAGCGATCGATACTAGAAGCTGAGGATTTCCTCAAGCGTTGTATTGGCGCTTCATATTCTGTGAAAGACGTAGTTGTAAAACCTGGTAAGCGCACTCCGGCTGCTCCGTTCACTACGTCAACCTTACAGCAGGAGGCAAGTCGCAAACTGGGTTACAGTGTTAGCAAAACGATGCTGATTGCCCAAAGACTTTATGAAAGCGGACGGATAAGCTACATGCGAACGGATAGTGTGAATCTTGGCAATACTGCCAGGGAGGCGATACAGCAGGAAATCAATAAAAGCTTTGGTGAAAAGTACCTACAGCTACGTCACTACAAAAATAAAAATGAGAGCGCACAAGAGGCGCATGAGGCAATCAGGCCTACAGAAATGGATGTAAACTCCATCAATGATCATGAGACTGCAAGGCTTTATGACCTCATTTGGAAACGCACGATTGCCAGTCAGATGAGTGATGCTATACTCGAGAGAACTACAGCAAAGATTAAAATCGGCAACGTGGAGGACGAGCTTACAGCCACAGGCGAAGTCTTAAAATTTGACGGTTTTTTAAAGGTGTATTATGAATCTGATGACGATGAAGAGAATATATCCATGCCGGGAAGCGAAAGCAGGCTACCTCCGCTAACCGCTGGCCAGCTCTTGGATTTTGAAAGGATGTCGGCGACCGAAAAATTCACCCGGCCATCGGCAAGATATACTGAAGCGGCCCTGGTGAAAAAACTGGAAGAGCTTGGAATAGGCAGGCCAAGCACCTATGCCCCAACCATCAGTACTATTGTAAAAAGAAATTACGTCGAAAAAAAGGATAAGGAAGGAACCAAAAGAAAGATCCGGATTCTTCGGCTGGAGAACGATAAGATCGAAAATATAACAACCGAGGAAACCGCAGGAGCCGAAAAATCAAAACTGTTTCCAACAGACCTGGGACTGGTAGTAACAGATTTCCTCAATCTCCATTTTGAGACGGTTATGGATTATTCCTTTACAGCAAATATTGAAGAAGAGTTTGATGAGATTGCAGAGGGCAAAGAGAAATGGAGTACGATGGTAGGGAAGTTCTATAAACCTTTTCATGAAAGTGTGCAACATACGCTTGAAAATGCAGATCGTGCGAAAGGTGAGCGCGAATTAGGAAAGGACCCCGTAAGCGGTAAACCTGTTTTCGCCAGAATGGGAAGATATGGACCGATGGTACAAATTGGCTCCCAGGAAGATGAGGAAAAGCCAAGATTTGCTAAACTCAATGCTTCACAAAGTATCGAGACGATTTCATTGGAAGAGGCACTTGACCTATTTAAACTTCCGCTAAGCCTGGGCGAATACGAAGGCCAGGAAGTGTCAGTAAATATAGGAAGGTTCGGGCCCTACGTAAAGTTTGGAGAGCAGTTCATTTCAATTCCAAAGGGTGAAGAGCTAATGGAGATAGATTTGAACAGGGCCACCGAAATTATAAAAGCAAAAAAGATTGAGGATGCTCCAATAGGTTTTTATGATGAAAAACCGATCACCAAAGGGAAAGGCCGTTTTGGTCCATTTATTAAATGGAACGACCTTTTCATAAATGTACCAAGAGCATACAATTTCGAAAATTTGTCGCAAGACGATTGCAATGAATTGATTGAGAAAAAACTTGCGAAGGAAGCCAATCGTTATATCAAACAGTGGCCGTCTGAAAAAATTGCAATCGAAAACGGTCGTTGGGGCCCTTTCATAAGGCATGGAAAAAAAATGTACAAGTTGAAGGGAGAAAAGGGAAAGATTACACCAGAAGAATCAGCAAACATGGAATTGGAAGAGATAAAAAAAATGATCCTGGCGCAAGATCCAAAAGCGTTTGATAAGAAATCAGGCGGAAAAAAAGCCCCGGCAAAAAAAGCCACAAAAAAGAAATCTTAGGCTGATATTACGTTTGATAACCCACACCTAAAAAGGGATCTTTGCCCTTTTGCTTTAGCTTCAATAATAAAAGTCATAAAAAAACAGGTCCTTCGTTCGCATTTCCATTTTTTATAAACTTTTCTATCTTTACATTGTTGATTCCTAAATAATAACTATCCGTATTTAATGCAAGAAAACAATGAGATATCTGCGCTTTTTCAACTGATGGACGATCCGGATGAAGAGGTCTTCACATCGGTAAGTGAAAGGATCGTGTCGATGGGAAAGGCTATCATCCCTAACCTGGAACACTTATGGGAAAATACGCCGGACGAAGGCGTCCAACTGAGAATTGAGCTGCTGATCCACAAGCTCCATTTTCGTGACCTTGTAAATGATTTTTCTAACTGGAAGAACGGTTCCTGCGACTTACTTGAGGGAGCTTTACTTGTGGCCCGTTATCATTATCCCGAAATGTTAGCGACATCTCCATTGCAGGAAATCGAAAAAATAAGAAGAAATATCTGGCTTGAACTCAATAGTTATCTCACTCCCCTGGAGCAAATTAATGTGATCACAGGAATTCTTTATAGCTATTATAAACTAAAAGGAAACGAGGTGGCTTACGATATCACTGACGATTTCCTGATAAATAAAGTAATAGAAAATAAAAAAGGCAATGCCATTACCAACGGCATATTTTATTCGATTATCTGCGAGCTGCTTGACATACCCATCAGGGCGATCAATATTCCGAGGCAATTTATTCTTGGGTATTTTGACATTGACTACAACTTCCCAAATCCCACCAGGCAGACGAGTGAAAAAGTGAACTTCTATGTGGACCCTCTCAATGGACAAATCTATTCGCATAAAGACGTAGAGAATTATTTTAAAAGAATTTCTGTGCCTCCAACTCCTTCCTATTTTAAACAGTTGAGCAACAAAAGAATTATCCAGCACCTGCTGGAAGAATTCAGCAAATGCTTTACCGATACGATTCATCAGTATAAGAAAAACGATCTGCTTTTTCTTGCAAGACTACTGGATGATTGATTCCGGCAAGTTCTCTCTCCTCTTCCTGTGATTTTTTTTAAGCAATTGCCAAGGCGGTGCATTTTCCATTTTGCTCATCTGTAAATCGGGGCAAGTTGGAAAGATGGCATAAATTCGAACAACATTTTTGAAATCTCCTTATTTTCAGGAATGCTTCTCTAAATTTTTTAAATATGACTGACAGCCATCATCACTCACACGATCATCATCACACAGAAGAACACCTTCAAAGTTCAGACCTGATAAGAGATGTGGTAATTGGGATGAGTGATGGACTCACTGTTCCCTTCGCACTTGCGGCAGGGTTGAGTGGTGCAGTAGCCGAAAGCAGCATAATAGTCATTGCAGGTATTGCTGAAATTGCAGCAGGCAGCATCGCCATGGGACTTGGCGGATATCTCGCGGGCAAGACTGAACAAGATCATTATGCCAGCGAACTGAGGAGAGAATATGCAGAGGTGGAACGTATTCCTGAAATGGAAAAAAAAGAAGTAAAAGATTTTTTTGAAAGCATCGGGTTAAGTAAAGAACTGCAGGTAAAGGCAACAGAAGAAATAGCGACTGATAAAAAGCAATGGGTCGATTTTATGATGAAGTTTGAACTGGGGCTCGACAAGCCCGATCCGCGCAGAGCCACAAAGAGTGCATTGAATATTGGTGTTTCATATATCGCTGGAGGTATTATCCCCTTAAGCCCGTATTTCTTTATTGATTCCTCCGCGGAAGCATTGAAGTTTTCGATTATCGCTACGCTGATCTGCCTGTTCATTTTCGGCTATTTTAAAAGTAAAATTACAGGTGTACCCGTAATTGCTGGTGCATTGAAAGTTATGCTCATTGGTGCCGTGGCTGCAGGAGCGGCTTTTGGCGTTGCTACGCTGTTTAGATAGGAATTCAGATTTCGCTTTTCTACCTGTACGCATCCCCGTAGAATGTACAGTCTTGAAAGTAACTGTACGCATTCATTGAAGTAACAGTACTCTTTTATTAATCCCCGGAAAATAATTTAAAACCGACTGCGTTTACTTAGCGAACGTCTTGTTTTACAATACATTCAATTTAAATTTTTAAAAAAATAAACTGCTATAACCAAGTAAGGCTTCGTTAACCAAAGCCCTGCTTAGACGGGCGAAAATTAAACCACAAATTCATATCAAACTTCCTAATTCAAAATCGGGTAAAATATCCACGGGTTTTCTAAAAGAAGAATATAAGTTTCTACCGATGAAAAAAAGTTAACAGAAAATCTTAATGGATATATGGTTTGATTTGGAGAATCCCTTCATGAAAATGAGGGGTTTTTTTATGACCCTTTTCAATTTCTATTGAGTGGAAATTTTATGACGATTGTCTTTAGAAATGTTTTCAATTGTCCAGTCAATCTTTTTTTGAAAAGGGTGTTGACGAACGAGGCAGTTTTGTTTTGAACAAATCGGGCAGGAAAACTCCTTGCATCCGTCGGAGTGCACAAAAAATTCTATTGCTGTTCCGAACTCATGTCTCACAAGATTCGCCAACGCCTCTATTTCCGCGTGAGCTTCATTTACATTGAGGTACCAGGGTACAGTCAAATGACAATCGCAATGCAGTGTGCTTCCATATTTTATGATTCGAAGATTATGAATATCGATCCAGTTCTCACGGCGATTCTTGTCAAGCACATTCACGAGGTTTTCGAGTAATTGCTGGTCTGCCTCATCCATGATTCCTGCAATAGAAGTTCGTATGATTTTATATCCGGTATAGATAATTAGCACTGCAAACAAAATTGCAACGGCACTATCTATCCACAACCAGTTCGTAAAATAAAGCAACACCAAACCAACGAATATTCCGATCGTAGTGTAAGTATCACTTTTTAAATGTCTCCCCGCTGCAACCAGTTGTACGGAGTTATTTTTCTTTCCTGTTTTGATACAGACTTCACCGGCGATATAATTGATAAGTCCCGAAGCTCCAATGAGCACAATTCCAAAATCGATCTTGGAAACTTCAGCCGGGTGAAACAGGTTTTTTATTCCTTCATAAATGATAAATAGTCCGGCAACCGTTATGAGCGTGCCTTCAATGGCCGCAGAAACAAATTCAATTTTACCATGTCCATAAGGATGCGTTTCATCCTTGGGCCTGGCTGAAAGTGACAGGCTATAAATTCCAATTAGTGCCGCGACAATATTCACAATGCTTTCCAACGCATCGGTAAGAATGGCAAGAGATCCCGTGAGGTACCATGCAAAAAGTTTTACGAAAAAGAGTACAATCGCAACAACTGTAATGAGTTTTTGAAGCCTTAAATTTTCTTTAACTGCCATCAAAATAGTAAGTCTTTACATGGATCATGCAAAATACACCATTACCACCTATTCATAATCCGAACAGTGTTGGGACGGCCTTCTAACAGGATGGTAACATTTATCGATGCCCCTTTTTCGTCCGTAGTTTTTCTGCAATAACATAGTTTTAGTCTTCTAAACATTAATTTTGTGAAATGCGCAAAACGCTGAACATATTGGCCAGTTCGTTCCGACTCACTATGCAGGAGCTTATGGTAAATAAATTGCGGACAGCCCTTTCCTTAATCGGAATTTCATTCGGAATATTCTGCATCATCGGTGTATTGGCAACCGTCAACAGCCTTGAAATGAATATTCAAACGCAGATTAAAAGCCTTGGAACAAACACCATTTACATTGACAAATGGAACTACGCCGGTGGCCCTGATTATCCCTGGTGGAAGTATGTAAATCGCCCTGTTCCAAAATTTGAAGAAGTCGCTTTCATTAAAGAGCGAAGCCAACTCGCAGACAAAGTTGCATTTTTTATCAGGTCCAGGGGAACGGTTCAATACCAAACCTTTGCATTACAAAATGTTGACTTCTATGGTATCAGTGAGGAGGAAAATGAGATTCAGCCCTCGCCCATTGAATTTGGACGGTTCATCTCAGAAAATGAATTCCAAAGTGGAAGTCCGGTTGTCGTGATAGGCTATGATAATGCGGAAAACTTATTTGGGAAGCCTGAGCTTGCCGTTGGGAAACAAGTGAAGGTGAAAGATCAGTGGACGACTATAATCGGAGTCATGAAAAAAGTAGGGCAAAATATGATAGGTTGGAACTATGACGCTTCGATGATGATGTCCTATCGTTTCGCACGGCAGTTATTCAATGAA
>JBDSGZ010000178.1:0-6075 GCA_039918735.1 Ginsengibacter sp. | reverse complement strand
GTGCTCAAAACGCCAGCACTACTCTGCCAACAGTCCGTGAAGCTTTTTCTCCAATTTCTTACCAAAGATATTTTTCGCTATAATTTTTCCATCTTTATCCACTAAAATATTGGACGGTAATTGCCTTAATACCAAACTGGTCAGATGTTGCATTCTTCCAGCCTTGTAAATCAGAAACCTGGTACCAGTTCAATTTGTCATCGGAGATAGCTTTGGTCCACCTGTCCTTCCGGGAATCATATGAAACTCCGAAGACTGTAAAGCCCTTGTCTTTATACTTGTTGTACATGGCAACAACATTAGGGTTCTCACGCCGGCAAGGGCCACACCAACTCGCCCAGAAGTCGACCAATACATATTTTCCAAGCAGCGACTTGAGGGAAAGAACTTCGCCCTCCGGGGTGGTTTGCTTTATTTCCGGAATCATCTTGCCAATGGCGACTGTGTTGTAAACTTCAATGAGATTTTGAATGTCTTTCCCTTTTTGGGATTGTCTTACTTTCTCATCCAACAGCTCATACAGTGGTGTTACATCATCTGCTTCAGCGTAATAACTGAAGTTTTCTAAAATAGCCATTGCGCTCCGCATTGAACCTGGATTATCTTTAACGAACGCACCAACCACTTTTCTTTTCTCATCTAATACTGCGTAGTCAACTTCATCGAGGCTATCCATTACTGCCTTATTCTTTTCTTTGTAGGCCCGCTCATAAAGTTGACTATTCTTGTCTTGCCAGGTAGTAATGTATTTCATTCTATCCCTGAGCAACTTGTCCTCATCATTGACCGGAGAACCCTTTATACTCAAAAGCTGCAATGAATCAGCTCTGCCTGAGATCTGCATTACCACTGGTTCCACATAAAAACTAAAATAATCTTTACGGCGGTCAGGCATAGTGAGTGTCGCGAAATAGGGGCTCGTGACATGCCCTTCAAAACGAAATTTTCCATCAGTAATACTAACAGAATCGCTCAAAGTTTTACCACCTTCATAAATGTTTAGGATGATAGTGCCTTTCTTGATTTTTTCCAGCTTTCCTTCAATGACAAAAGAAGAATCCTGGGCCCTGGATATTTGATATCCAATAACCAATAGTAAAAGAAGCAGTACGTTCCTCATATTATTTTTTACAGCCTGAAAGATAGCTCAAAATAGAAAAGTGCCGGAACATTGAGACAAGCCGCAATTTGCAAAAAGCCAATTTTAAGAAAACTTTCTATTGAACAGAAAAGTATTTCTTTCATTGAAATGAAGTCAGACTAATTCAATCACCATGGAACTTGCACCGCCGCCGCCGTTGCAAATCGCCGCCGCACCAAATTTTCCACTGTTCTGGCGAAGAACATTGATTAAGGTTACAATGATTCGTGCTCCGCTCGCTCCCAGCGGATGCCCGAGCGATACTGCTCCTCCGTGTACATTCACCTTTGAAGGATCCAACTGCATCTTCTGAGTGTTGACAATACCAACCACACTGAAAGCCTCATTCAATTCAAAAAAATCAATTTGCCCTGTTGTCATCCCAGCTTTCTTAATTGCCTTTGGCAATGCGAGAGAAGGAGTAGTCGTGAACCACTCAGGCGCCTGCTCAGCATCTGCATAACTCACAATTCTGGCAATTGGTTTTATCCCGAGTTCATCAATCTTTTGTTTACTCATCAACACAACTGCTGCTGCGCCATCGTTGATAGTACTGGCATTTGCAGCGGTAACGGACCCACCCTTCTCAAACGGTGATTTCAAGTCGGCAATCTTTTCAAACCTCACATTAAATGGCTCCTCATCCTTTAGCATTACCAAAGACTCACCTTTTCTCTGCGGAATCTCAACGCCGACAACCTCATCCTCAAATTTCCCTTCTTTAACTGAGGCCTGGCTTCTCTTGTAACTTTCGATAGCAAATTCGTCCTGTTCTTCACGGGAAATATTGCATTCCCTTGCGCAAAGTTCCGCTGCATTTCCCATTGCATAATCTTTGTACACATCAGTAAGGCCGTCTTTGGATAGTCCATCGATAAGTAAGGAATTTCCAAATTTATTTCCCCACCTGGTTGCAGGAGCGTAGAACGGAGCGCTGCTCATATTTTCCATGCCACCCGCCACCACGACATCTGCATCGCCAAGCAAAATACTTTGAGCTCCATTGATAATAGATTTCATCCCGCTGGCGCAAACTTTATTTACAGTGGTGCAACAAACGGATGTTGGCAAACCTGCAAGTATGGCTGCTTGCCTCGCGGGTGCTTGCCCAAGGTTTGCCTGCAACACGCAACCCATATAAACTTCCTGAACCTCCAGCGGATTTACGCCAGCTCGTTCAACAGCGGCTTTAATAACTATTGAGCCCAACTGCGTTGCGGGTACATCCTTAAGACTGCCACCAAAACTTCCGATAGGTGTACGCACGGCAGACACAATATATACTTCACTTCTTTCCATAATTAAAATTTAATTTACAAAGATAGTAACCCAAAACGACGCGGATTTCTAAGAAAGAAAAATTATGAATAAAGAAAACTCAAGAGACGCAAAAAACATCGCTCAAAAATTTAGTTTGTAATTTTGAGACACAGAGGTTTTTTCTATTCAAACAAATTAAATTGACAAAAAATTCAACAACATGAAAGTAATTGACACAAAAAACTTTATTGCCATCATGATTACCACATTCGTGATCCTTTCGATCATTGCGATGATATCCTTGCATTACAGGCTATGATGTTTAAATAGATTTTTAATGAAGAAATAGTCTCTTCAGTTCCGAAAGCCACGGAAATAAGAATGATTTAAACGCACCCATGATTTCACCGGAATCTATACAACAAATAGTAAGCAGGATCGATATTATCGAAATCCTAAGCTCCTTTATAAGGCTTAAAAAAAGAGGCCAGAATTATATCGGGCTGTGTCCATTCCATAATGAAAAAACGCCATCGTTTACTGTTTCGCCTTCTAAAGAAATTTATAAATGTTTTGGTTGCGGAAGGAGCGGCAACACGATTGGATTCCTGATGGAGCACGAGAAGTACAGCTATGTAGAATCGCTGAGATGGCTTGCTGCAAAATATAATGTTGAAATAGAAGAAACCGAAACAAGCCCGGAATTTAAGGAGCATCAGCAAGTAGCTGATAGTCTCTATATCATAAATAATTTCGCGCAAAAGTTTTTTACCGATTTTCTTTTTTCTGACGGAGAAGGAGTAGATGTAGGTCTGGCCTATCTTAAAGAAAGAGGTTTTCGTGAAGAGATCATAAGGAAGTTTGAACTGGGTTACAATCCGTCTGCAAGAGATCGCTTTTCGTCAAGTGCGACCACTAATCAATTTAGTCCCGAGCTTCTGCAAAAAGCCGGACTCGCCGTCGCAAGGGAAAATGGATTACAGGATAATTACCGGGGCAGAATTATTTTTCCAGTCCACAATCATTCCGGCAAGGTTTCAGGTTTTGGGGCCCGGTTGATCAAAAAAAACGATCATGCTCCGAAGTACATCAATACTCCGGAAAATGAAATTTATGTAAAGAGTAAAATCCTCTATGGCTCCTGGTTTGCACGACAGGCAATAGATAAGGCTGATGAATGCTTTCTCGTGGAGGGCTATACAGACGTGCTTTCACTCCACCAGGCTGGCATCGAAAATGTGGTTGCCAGTGGTGGCACTTCTCTTACGACCGATCAACTTAGGCTGATAAAAAAGTACACTAAAAACCTAACTATTCTTTACGATGGAGATAGTGCCGGAGTAAAAGCTGCTTTGAGGGGACTCGACCTCGCACTTGAGGAAGGATTGAATGTGAAACTTGTTGTGCTTCCAAATGAGGAAGATCCGGACAGCTACATTCACAAGGCTGGTGTTTCAGGGTTCACTTCATTTGTCCGGGAGAATAGAAAGGATTTCGTACTGTTTCAGTTAGAGCATGCATTGAAAGATGCAGGTGATGACACAGATAAAAAATCCGGTATTGTAAACAAAATAGCAGAGACAATATCGAAGATCAATAAGGTAGAAGATTTCACCAAGCAGCAGGACTACATTCGGAAAACTTCTGAACTGCTAAAAATTGATGAAAACGGGCTTCATAGTTTGGTGAACAAGTTCATCAGAGATAAGCTCGCAAAAGATGAGAAACGGTCACCGGGTTCAATAAAAGATTCTCAGAATTTTGCAAGCTCAGTAGATGAAATCCAGGAAAGCGAGCCGGAAGTATTCGAGCTCATAAGTAAAGATGAAACCAATGAAAGAGCGGTAGTCAGGTGCCTGCTTGAATTTGGATTAAAAAAATGGGAACAGGATAAAACTGTAGCAAGCTACCTTTTAGAAATTATTGATGACGAGATGATTGGCAATCCGGTATTGCAAAAAATTATAGAAACTTATAAAGCGTGGCACGAAGAAAACCTACAGCCGGAGATCAAAACATTTTTGTACAGTGATGATCTTGAAATTAGTAAGATGGTGCTGTCCATCATTGAATTTCCATACGATATCAGTCCTGGATGGCTAAATAATTATGAGACACCCGTACGCACGAGAGAAGAGAATTACAAAGAGGAGATCGTTTCAACGTTGTGTTATCTCGAATTAAAAAAAATAAAAAAATTGATAAGTTTAAATGAAAAAGAATTAGAACAAACAACTTCCGGTGAGAGACAGATGATCTTGTTAAAAACTCACAATCATTTAAAACATTTGGAAATAAATATTACGAGCAGGATGGGGATGGTCATCTTAAAATAAAAAGAGATCGATATGATTTCTCACAAACGATCTCTTTTTAAAATTGTTTAATTATAAATTAGTAACCTGCAGTTTCAACTATTTTACGCTCCGTCATACTTTTTAGCTTTTCATTCCGGGCGTCGATTTGTTTTGAAGCATTCTCACAACTGCATTTTGTAAAACGAATTGCACTCCACACGTAATCGAGACCTACTTTTTCTCCCGATTCAAAACCTTGCTCTACAAGAAAATCCCAGGTGCAATCCCTGTTCAAATCACTTGTAATCTTCGAAGTCGCCTTCGGATAAGCTATCCACAATTTTCCTTCAGGGTGCAAAGCGGGACAAACTTCAGCAAGAATTTTGCAAAGTTGTTTAGAATTCAATGCGAAGACGAGCGCAAATTCAATTTTCCTTGCTTTTAAAAGAGGAGTGACATTTTTAGAAAAGGAAAGTTTTGAGAATTGTTTTTCAATGGTGGATGGAAGACCTTGAACTAAAAGATTTTTTTCATCCTCTAACTGCAATTTTTCAAACAACGTTTGAGACATAAGTGGAGCAATGTTTTAAGATTAAAAAAAGCGTCTACAATCTCCGCACTCCTTTGCATTCAACGGGGCTGGATATTAAAAATTAAAAAAGAAATGCAGAAAGACAGTTGCAAAATTACGCCAAATATTCTTATAAAAGGAACTCACAGGCTCAAATAGATGTTTTTACTTAAAACTTTAAGGTTTATTTGGAATTTACAGGCTTATAGTATTTGAGGGCTTCCTTCATATAAGATTTTAGCTTATCAATTCTTTTTGAGTCGAGTGGGTGGCTGCTTAGCAATTCCGGAGTTTGGGGATTGCCGGCGTTTAACTGGGACATTCTTGTCCAGAAAGGAATGGCTTCTCTGGGATTATATCCGGCCATTGCGGCGAAAATGAGTCCATAGTGATCAGCTTCATATTCCTGGTTTCTTGAATTGGGTAGCAATACACCAATCTGCGCTGTTGGAGCAAAAACCGAATTGAAAATACCATTTGCTTTAGAATTACCTGATGTAAAAATATCACCTGTTAGTGCAAGTCCTTGGGCCAAAAGAGCCTGACTCATTCTTTCCTGTCCGTGGCGTGCAACAGCATGCGTAATTTCATGCCCCATAACAATGGCTAGTGCGGCTTCATTTTGCGCAACTGGCAGTAGACCTGTATATACGACCACTTTACCTCCTGGCATACACCAAGCATTCACCTCTTTATTATCCACCAGGTTAAATTCCCACTTATATCCTGCAAGTTCATTTGACAATCCTTTCTCGCTATAATATCTGGTAATTGCCGATGCGATTCTGCTTCCTACGCGTTTTACC
>JBDSGZ010000177.1:0-2819 GCA_039918735.1 Ginsengibacter sp. | reverse complement strand
TTGCTCCAAGTTCCATAAGCTTGGTAATCATGCTTTGATCATCCATCATGGTGAGCATAATTATTTTGATCTGGGGATAAAGCTTCTTGATTTCGGGTAATGTTGCAATCCCATCCATAATCGGCATCTGGATGTCCAGCAAGATTACGTCAGGCTGAATGCCTTTTAGCAGATTTAGCAGATGCGATCCATTATCAGCTTCTGCGATCACCTTAATATCTCTTTTAGAAGAAAGAGCCGTAATAACCCCTGCCCTGTACAGCACATGATCATCAGCGATTATTAACTTGATAATACTATCATTCTCCGGTTTCATCGGCGTTGAAAATTTTTTAGGGCAGTTACAAAAGTCCGGTTTTTAAATGGTAAAAAATACAAATAATTACCAAATAATTACGATAGTAGTAATACGTAGAAACAGGTTAGTTTAGTGTATCAAGTCAAAAATAAATCGGAAAATTATTTTTTAGCGTCGAAGGACGAATTGATTATTTACGAGGGTGTGGCAGGCAAGATGATCTCACAACTGACTGTTGCTTACGGCGAACATAACAATGTGAGCCTATTTCTTCTTCTGGCTTTTGGGGGCAAAGATGGCGAACATTCTTTTTCCCTCAAGTTTGGGCATACTTTCCAGTGTGCCTGAATCTACCAGCCTTTCTGCAAATTTCAGCAAGAGTAGCTCTCCACGTTCTTTAAACATGATCGCTCTGCCTTTAAATTGTACATAAGCCTTCACTTTATTTCCTTCCTTTAAAAAATTCTCTGCATGCTTGGACTTAAAGTCGAAATCATGATCATCTGTATTAGGCGTAAAGCGAATTTCTTTTACCTCGGAAACTTTACTTTTCGCCTTCATTTCCTTTTCCTTCTTCTTTTTTTCGTAAAGGAACTTATTGTAGTCGATGATTTTACACACAGGAGGATCGGCCTGAGGAGAAATTTCGACAAGGTCGAGGCCCTGGTCATTTGCCATTCTTTGCGCATCCGATGTGGGATATATACCAACTTCTACATTCTCTCCAACCAATCGTACATTGGGTACTCTTATCATATGGTTGGTTTTGTGTTCCTGTTGTTGTTCTTTTCTAAAACGGGGATTAAATGCGCCTCTTGGCTGCCGGGGTGGAAATGCCATTAATTGATTTTAGGTTAAAAATTGTTTTATTTATTTTATGACTGCAAAGCGGTTGCCGGGTCTGTTATTTTATTACCTCTTACCTCCTGGTTCACCATACTAACGAATTCTTCCACGTCTTTTACGCCTTCATCTCCTTTACCTTGTCTTCTCACGGACACTTTATTTTCTGCCACTTCTTTTTCGCCAATAATCAACATCAGGGGAATTTTGGCCAGCTCAGCGTCCCGAATCTTTTTTCCTATCTTTTCATTTCGGTCATCTATTTCCGCACGAATATCATTATTTTTTAATTGAGACAAAACATTTTTAGCATAATGTAAAAATTTATCACTGATAGGTAAAATCTTCACCTGCACCGGTACGAGCCACATTGGAAATTTACCTGCACAATGTTCTGTTAGCACAGCAACAAATCTTTCCATGCTCCCAAATGGTGCACGGTGTATCATCACGGGCCTATGCTTCGCATTATCTTCCCCAATGTAAGTAAGATCAAATCGTTCGGGCAAATTATAATCTATCTGGTTAGTGCCCAATTGCCATTTTCTTCCAATCGCGTCACGCACCATAAAATCAAGTTTAGGGCCATAAAACGCAGCCTCACCATATTCGATCGCAACATTTTTTAATCCCTTTTCTTCGACTGCTTCTATAATCGACTTCTCTGCCAGTGCCCAGTTTTCATCACTTCCTATATATTTTGATTTGTCTTCCTTATCCCTTAACGAAATCTGCGCAGTATATTCAGTGAACCCAAGCGATTCAAAAACATGAAGCACGAGATCTACCACTTTTTTGAATTCATCCTTCACCTGGTTAGGCATGCAAAATAAATGAGCATCATCCTGGGTAAATCCCCGAACGCGGGTTAGTCCATGCAATTCTCCTGATTGCTCGTAGCGGTAAACAGTGCCAAATTCTGCGTAACGCAACGGTAGGTCTTTATAACTCCTCGGCGCAGATTTATAGATCTCACAATGGAACGGGCAATTCATCGGCTTTAAGAAAAACTCTTCTCCCTCAACTGGTGTGCTAATGGGCTGAAAACTGTCCTTGCCGTATTTCTCATAATGACCGCTGGTCACGAACAAACTTTTGGATCCAATGTGAGGAGTAATTACAGGCATGTAGCCTGCTTCAACCTGGGCCTTCTGCAAGAACTGTTGCAATCTTTCTCTCAGGATGGTTCCCTTCGGCAGCCACAGAGGCAGGCCTGCACCAACCTTTTCAGAAAAAGTAAACAGCTCAAGTTCTTTGCCTAATTTCCTATGATCTCGCTTCCTGGCTTCTTCCAGGAAAACAAGGTATTCGTCGAGTTCTTTCTGATTGGGAAAAGTAACTCCATAAATGCGGGTTAGCATTTTGTTTTTCTCATCCCCTTTATAGTAAGCACCGGCGATATTGGTAAGCTTTATCCCTTTGATAGCGCCTGTAGCGGGGATATGTGGACCGCGACAGAGATCAGTAAAGTTTCCTTGAGTGTAAAAAGTGATCGTCCCATCCTGAAGATTATTGAGAAGATCAAGTTTATATTCGTCACCCTTTTCTTCGTAATATTTTATCGCATCGGCTTTTGAAATTTCCTTTCGTTGATAAGAATTATTTTCCTTCGCAAGAGTCTTCATTTTATTCTCGATAGTCTCAAGGTCTGATTCTGAAATTTGTTGTTCACCCAGGT
>JBDSGZ010000176.1:0-8792 GCA_039918735.1 Ginsengibacter sp. | reverse complement strand
TGTTAAACTCAGTTTCAGGTCTTGATAAATATTTAGAGATTGCCAGGGCCGTAAAGATTTTGCAAGTTTCAACGGGCTGAAGATTAAAAAACCCTAATGGAATCCACGACTTCGATCCGTTGATGTTCTTTCCCAATACAAAAGTTGCGATCATTAATATAATACCGAACACATATGCAAGGTTTGCAGTTGCGGTAAAAAACTTGCTGTCTGTAAGTAGAATCAAAGCGGCAACAAACGCAGACATGGCTAGGAAAAGTAGTTGGCGTGAATAGTTTTTCTTCAGTCCGATAATACTGTTTAGAATGTTCTCACTCGAATGATGCTCTACAGAGAAAATAGAAAGAACACCCAGGAACACAAGCAATATATACATCCAAATTAATACCCAGTCAACTCCTTTTGTTATTGCTTCAGAATTACGCATTTATTTTTCAGTAGAATTAAATTGAATCGGCAGAGATGGCCCCTTCCTGTCTTTCGGGTAATATTCCCTCTGCTTTTTGGCTTTTAGAATTTGGTATTTTGGAGGAAGGCACGCTGTCCTTCGCGTTTTCTTTTTGATCTGATTTTTTTAATTTTTCGATGGCATCCATATCATCCTCTTCTTCTATACCCATTGTGTCTTTTATTCCTTTGATATAACCTTTTTCTATAAGGTACGAGGGATTCTTGGCGTGGAGTAACGAATCCTTATAGCGAATTTCTTTGTAGATCCTTGCAGGCATAAGATTTAAATTAGACAGCACTTCAATTTTTTCTTTGCGGTCCGGTTCAGGTATTGAATCTTTTAGATACTGTTCTATCATCAGGCTCGCAATAGGCGCTGCTGAAGTGGATCCGAAACCTGCATTTTCACAAATGACCGCAATCGCTATTTCTGGATTTTCACGTGGTGCAAATGCAGCAAAGAAGGCATGATCTTTTTGCTTTACTCCTTTATAATAATTTTCCACAGTTCCGGTTTTACCGCAAACAATTATACCAGGCACCTTCGCTGCCGCGCCGGTTCCTGATTCCATAACGCCTTGCATCCCTGCATGTACCGCCTCAAAAATACTGTCTGCAATTAATAACGGCTGACGCCTCACTTTGAATGAATCAAGCATTCCAAATTCATCGTTTCCTTCTATGGAATCCACCAGGTGGGGAGTGATAAACCAGCCTTTATTGGCGAGATAAGCCATCTCGTTAGCCACTTGTATAGGAGTTACAAGTACTTCGCCCTGCCCGATACTCACCGAACGAAAAGTGCAAAAATTCCAATGTCCTTCCCCGTAGATTTTATCATATGTTTTCGGGGTTGGAATAAGGCCGCTTTTTTCAGAAGGTATGTCTACGCCAAGCTTGTGACCAAGTCCAAATGCATACATATAATTGTCCCACACCTTCAAACTGCTGTCAACGGAACCATAGATAGGGTTATTGATTGCCCTTTGCATTACGTTGGCAAAATAAGTATTGCATGAATGAGTGATGGCTTCTTTTAGCTTGAAAACTCCGGGATCAAGACAACGCATCGGTTTTCCACATCCATAAAATGCGCCAGTGCAAAGAAACGAGGTTGAAGGTGTGATCACACCTTCCTGCAAACCAATGAGGCCCTGCAAAGTTTTAAAAGTTGAGCCAGGGGAATAATATGCATTCACAGTTCTGTTGATCATTGGCAAGCGCGGGTCAAACAACAACTCAGCGAAATGTTTTTTTCTTTCAGAGCCCGAGAGAAGGTCCGGCTTATAGGTAGGGCTGCTCACCATTGCTAAAACTCCACCTGTCTTGGGATCAATCGCCACGATAGCGCCGATTTTATTTTGCATTAATCGCTCCCCCAACATTTGCAGCTTTATATCAAGAGCCAGGTGCATATTGCGCCCGGGTATAGCGGCTGTATCATACTTGCCCTTTTCCACCCTATCCGTGAGCCTGTTTTTATTATCTCTTTTCCAAAATTCAATTCCTCTCTGCCCCATCAGCACTCTTTCATAGCTTCTCTCCAAGCCTGTCTTTCCTGCATAATCACCCATTTGGTAACCTTCTCCTTCATGCCTTTTCAGAAAGGACGAATCGACTTCTGAGAGGTAGCCCAAAATATTTCCGGCGGCATCAAAAGGGTAGTTTCTAATTGGTCGTTCCTGCAGATAAAATGCAGGCACAAACTTGTACATACTCTCATTAAGCCTGGCAATTTTTTCTACAGATAAAGAAGGGTCAAAAACAGACACACGATAACTCCTGTTTTTGATGATTGCAGTAATAATTCTCTTTTTAAACTCGGTGGTATCAATTTCTAATATTCGGCATAAGGCGGCTGTATCAAGGTTTGAACCTCTTATCTTCCCTGGCGTTACCATCAAATCATAGATGACCGTGTTGGTCAAAATCACTTTACCATTTCTATCAAACAAAACACCTCTGTCAGGATAGATTACTTTTCTAAATTTACCTTGCTCATCAGCGAGAATAGAGTATTTGGTATTTAAAACCTGCAAGTTAAAAAGCTGCGCAACGATTATGACCCCCATGATGGCAAACATGAGCTTAATCAAATTTTTGCGGGACTGGTGGAATGCAGGCACAGACGGTCAGTGGTTTACGGGGAATAAAAAAGATAAACGGAATTTATGCAAACTTAATATCTCTACACTGTATTTGTCCTAAATCTTTGCTTTCTCGTAAACAATAATTCTGTTAAAAAAATCAATAGAAGACTCACTCCTGTTCCAATTAAAATCTTCAGGAAAAAATAAAGAAAACCCCCTGTTTGCAAAGCCTGTAATATGAACAGGAATGAATGATGAAGGAGCGTAAGAATAGCGACATAAGTAAAGTAGGGAGTAAATCCCATACTCTTAACCGAGGGTTCATTGTAATTGCTTTCGGCACCTTCCTGCGAGATAAGCAGGTTAATTAAAAAAGGCCTGAAATATGCGATCAATACGCAGGCAGCCGCATGAAGGCCATAGGTCTTTGTGAAGCAATCCAGGGAAAAGCCTAAGGCAAATGCGAGGATCATTACTGCCTTTCGCCCCATCTTAAAAGGGAGCCAAAGTATAAATAGAAAATAAATGAAAGGCATGACAAGATGATGAAGAGGAGGAATGTTATTAAGCACAAAAACTTGTACCAGTATGAACAAGCAGAACCTAACGATATATTTTACGAGGTTACTCATTTGTCTTCTTCACCTTGTTTAACAATTGACGGGCTTCTTCTCTTTGCAGATTGTTTATCACATACACGTACTGAAGATTATAAAAATTCGCTGCCGTACGTACCCTGATGGTGTGGGTGCTGCTTGATTCATCGTCTTCAAGTCCGATTACTCTTCCTATTAATAATCCATACGGAAATTTGTCTGAAAAGCCACTTGTAATAACTGAATCACCTTTTGCGACTTTCACAACTTTAGGAATATCTTTTAAGATGACGACGTTCGTTGCCTTTCCGTCCCAAACCAAGCTGCCTACTTCACCAGTCTTTTTTACTTTCGCGCTGATGTTGCTCTGGCCATTCAGTAAATTCATGACTACGGAAAAATTTTCGCTCACATCCATAACCATTCCTACAACCGCATGATTCACGTCCAGCACCCCCATATCCGGGGTTACTCCCTGTGTGGATCCCCGGTGCAACTCCATAAAATTGTTCTGCTGCGCAACGGAATTGCTAACGACTTTCGCCTGCATGTATAAATACTTTCGCTGCCTCGCAATGGTATCAACATTTATTGTATCAATTGTAAGCCTGGTAGTAGTATCAGGCAATTCGAAGTCCTGCTTCAGTTTATTATATAGGTTTTCATTGGCCTTCACGAGAGAATCGTTGGTTCTTTTCAATTGGAAATAGTATTCAATATTGTTGTACTGCTTATTGATCTTTCCTGTTATCCCTGCTGCGGCACTTGAATAAATGGAGTGATGATAATGATTGTAGCTAAAAAGCATATAGAGCGAAAGACCGATTAGAAATAGGAAAAAAAGAAAATTGAAATATATCCTGATGAAAATAAAAATATTACGCATGATACATTCCTCCTTTCCGATAATCCTGGCGAAGGTTTATAAAGTTCATTTGAATATACATCATTTTGACCGGGAATTTCGGCATCCCTGGGAGACTTAGAGAGAGTTTACCTCATAACAAACGGATACCGATCGTAGTGCTTTAATGCAAGCCCGGTACCTCTAACCACGCTTTTAAGAGGATCATCTGCGATATGAACAGGTAGTTTTATTTTTGCTGCCAACCTTTTATCGAGCCCGCGAAGCAAGGCCCCGCCGCCGGTAAGATACATTCCCCGGCGATAAATATCGGAGGCCAATTCAGGGGGTGTTGTTTCCAGCGCCTTTAATATTCCTTCTTCAATTTTAAAAATTGACTTATCAAGTGCTTCAGCAATTTCCTGGTAGCTCACCATTATCTGCTTGGGAATACCCGTCACCAAATCCCGGCCATTCACCGGCATATCTTCAGGTGGATTGTCAATGTCCTTCATTGCCGATCCGATTTGAATTTTGATTTGCTCAGCGGTCCTTTCACCAATGAGAAGACTATGATACCTGCGTAATGCTTCCATAATATCCGCGGTAAATTCATCGCCTGCAATTCTTATAGACTGGTCGCATACGATACCTGCCAAAGCTATCACCGTGATGCCTGTAGTTCCTCCACCAATATCAATGATCATATTTCCAACAGGCTCTTCCACATCTATGCCGATACCAAGGGCTGCGGCCATAGGCTCATGAAGAAGATAAACTTCTTTTGCGCCTGCCTGTTCCGCACTGTCACGAACAGCACGCTTTTCTACTTCCGTTATGCTGCTTGGGATACAAATCATCATTCGCCAACTGGGGGGGAACCATGGCTTCTTTGGGTAGATTTTTTTAATCATTTCCCTTATCATAAGCTCGGCGGCATTAAAATCCGCGATTACCCCATCTTTCAAGGGCCTTACCGTCCGGATACTTTCGTGAGTTTTCTCATGCATCATCAACGCCTTTTTGCCCACAGCCAAAATATTCTTTGGATTATTCCTGTCTAAAGCAACAATTGAAGGTTCATTTACTACAACTACATCATTGTGGATGATAAGGGTGTTTGCAGTGCCAAGATCTATCGCTATTTCCTGCGTAAAAAAATTAAAAAGGCCCATTTTCGAGGATGTGATATTGAAAAATTAAGAATGGATGCAAAGTTGTAGGAAATAATTCGAATTACAACCACAATAGATTGACACTTTACTTCGCTTTAATGCAACTTCACGATCGTGAAAAAATCCTTGCGTATTGCGACATTCAAATCGCTGTTCTAACTCACAACGACGTATAAATTTATTTATTTCTTTTAAGCCAAAATAAAAACCGAAAGACACTTCTGAATTCCAGGAAGCGTTTTAATTATTCCATGAACTCATAGCCAATGTCACCGCGATAATAGATACCCTCAAAATAGATCTGCTCCAATATTTCTTTGGATAATTCAATCGCATCTTTTAGGGTGTCGGCAAGTGCCGAAACCGCAATGACCCGGCCTCCGTTAGTCACTATTTCATCGTTCTCTTTTTTGGTTCCGGCATGGAAAACAGTTACGCCGCCATTTGCGTTAATCTGTTTCATGACCAGCGGATTGGAAAGGTATCCGAAATCAATTGCAAAGCCTTTCTTGTATTCAAGTGGATAGCCGCCACTAACTGCTACAATTGTGGCTGCGGCTTTTGGCTCAATTTCAATTCTTTGCAAATGCAACTCTCCTTTATCGGTTGCAATCAGCAATTCCAACAGGTCATTTTTTAACCTTGGTAGGATTACTTCTGTCTCGGGATCTCCCATGCGGCAGTTATATTCAATCACAATAGGTTCTTCATTCACTTTTATCAGCCCAAAGAAAATGAATCCTTTGTAGTCAATCTTTTCTTCTTGCAATCCTTTGATGGTTGGCTCAATTATCCGCTGTTTTACCTTGCCCATAAATTCTTCGGTGACAAACGGAACAGGACTTATTGCTCCCATCCCGCCGGTATTGAGGCCCGAATCCCCTTCCCCGATTTTCTTGTAATCTTTAGCTTCCGGCAATAGCACGTAATCTTTGCCGTCAGTAAGCACAAAAACACTCACCTCAATACCATCAAGAAATTCTTCTACAACTATTCTTTTGCCGGCATCTCCAAATTTGGTTTTTTGAACGATTAGCTCATATTCGCCCATGGCTTCGATTGGGTTACTGCAGATGACTACTCCCTTACCTCCTGCAAGTCCGTCAGCTTTAATTACAACGGGCAACTCATGGCCTTTTATGTATGCAAGACCTTCGTCGTAGTTTTCTGCTGAAAATTCACGATGGGCTGCGGTGGGAATGTTATGCCTTCCCATAAAAGCTTTCGCGAAGGACTTACTCCCCTCCAGCCTCGCTCCTGAAGCGGATGGCCCTGTTACAATCATATTTTTTAAAGACTTATCGCTCTTGAAAAAATCGTAGATCCCATTGACAAGAGGTTCTTCGGGCCCCACCAGCAACAGGTCTATCTTCTTATCGATACATACTTTCCTGACAGAATCAAAATCAGAAATGTCTATGTCAATATTTTCGCCATATTCAAGTGTTCCTGCGTTTCCGGGGGCAATGTATAAAGATCCGCATAGTTTGCTTTGGCTGATTTTCCAGGCGAAAGCATGGGAACGGCCACCGTTTCCTAAAATAAGAATTTTCAAAAGAGTGAATTTAAATGTTGAAAAACAGTAAAGCGCAAGTTATGTATTAAGGAATATAAAAGCATTCCATTCATCAATTAATTGCTTTATGGGTTTTCAATTTCAATTTCGCTAATTAAAATTTATCTGTACTTTACAAATAGAAAATCTTTCTTTTCAAAAAAATCAAAATATGAAGTATCAGCCATTGCCAGGTGAAACAGACGCTACTAAAACGGGGAAACATCCGAAAGCTCTCTATGTTCTTTTTCTTATAGAGATGTGGGAGAGATTTGCTTATTACCTGATGGTTGGAATACTATTTCTCTACCTGATCGATGATAAAACCGGTGGGAAGGGACTCACAGAAAAAATGGGAGCTGACATTGTGGGAAGCTTTATTGCTCTCGTGTACCTGACTCCATTTATTGGCGGTTTGATTGCCGACCGTTATCTCGGGTACATTAAATCAATTTTCCTGGGAGGAAGTTTAATGGCGCTTGGATATTTCGGATTGGCGTTCCCGGGAGATACCGCCATGTACATCTCGTTAGGTCTTATCATTATCGGAAATGGTTTTTTCAAACCAAATATCTCCACGTTACTGGGTAATATATATAACCGCGAAGACCTCAAGCCACTTAAAGATAATGCTTACAACATCTTCTATATGGGGATTAATATTGGCGCACTCGTGTGCAACTTTGTTGCAGCATACCTTAGAAACCAATATGGATGGGGCTATGCTTTTGCCGCCGCAGGTGCCGGATTAGTGATTGGGCTTTTGGTCCTGGCTTCGTCAGTGAAACGAGTAAAAATGGGTGAGGTGAAGAAGGAAAACCGAGAAGAAGACATGCCGACAGGAAAAATATTTGGCTACGTATTTCTTCCTGCCATCATTGCAGCGTTGATTGGATGGATAGTGCCGTCGCAATTGTTTGGAACAACCATTATGGGAAGCCAGTCAAATGATGCTTTCATTTTTGCATGCCTGCCGATTATCGCTTTTTATGTTTCACTTTATGTGAAGGCATCAGGACAAGACAAACGGGGTATTGGCGCTTTATTATTCATCTTCGCGATCTCCATTGTTTTCTGGACTATCTATAATCAGAATTCCACAGGGCTTACTCTATGGGCACAAAAACATACTGACAGAAGTGTAGCGCCGACTACAGAAAAAATTGCCGGAAGCCTCGGTTTTCTCCAGACAGCCAGCCTGAGTCCACGACTTGTGAATAAAGTAGATGAGCATTTCGTAGATATAAAAGACAATGCACCCGTTGTCGCTTCATTGAATGGATATGATAGTCTTGGCGATGGAAACATTGTTGATAAAAAAACAAGAGTCGTCCAGGTAATGGGGCCGGACCCATATTACAATAATGTTCCGCCCGAAAACAGACCTGCAAGCGGAAGCCAGAAGCTTGCCAATACCGAATTATTCCAGTCGATAAACCCGTTGTTTATTGTTGTTCTCACCTTAATTTTTGTCCCGCTATTTGACTATTTGCGAAAGAGAAATAAAGAACCATCTACTGCAACCAAATTTGGAATGGCCATGTTTATTTCAGGGCTTTCATCTCTTGTAATGGTTTTTGCGATCATGTCGGTGCCATCAGTTTATGGGTTTAAGACTTCCCCTGCGTGGCTATGGGGAACATATTTCGTATTCACAGTCAGTGAAATCTTTTTAAGCCCAATTGGATTGTCTCTTGTATCTAAGCTAGCGCCATCAAGATTGACGGCCCTGCTAATGGGAGGTTGGTTTTTATCAACAGCCATCGGTGGAAAAATCGCCGGAGTGATGACAAGTTTTTGGGATGACTTTACTGACAAAAAAGTGTTTTTTCTGATCCTGGTAGTAGCGGCTTTCATAGGCGGAGTATTAATATTTAGCAGGTTGAAATCGCTCAATAAAATCGTGAAAGAAAAGACCGGATCCGCATAGTACTTTCCATTATAGCAGAATAGGTTTTACAGTGCCTTGCTTGCTTTGGCGTGCTAAAACAAACGCCCTTGTTTTTGTATCTGGGAGTAGTTACTTACGTAATTCATAAGCTATGAACTAGTTTTAATTTGACCCACCACACCCATTCGCGT
>JBDSGZ010000175.1:0-5698 GCA_039918735.1 Ginsengibacter sp. | reverse complement strand
TACAGGAAGACTGACATCGGTTATGAAATGATCATTAATAACAGGCACAAGGGAATGTTGCATTTCAATGAAATCTATCGCAATATAGAAATTGGAGATCGTTTCAAAGGTTTTGTCAAGAATATTTTACCGGAAAATAAAATCGACGTATCTGCCGGAAAGGCTGGCTACAGCAGGGTAGAAGACGAAACGGAAAAAGTGATGAGACTTCTAAAAGAAAATGAGGGATACCTTCCCTACAATGATAAATCCTCACCTGAAGATATTTATTCATTTTTCGGAATGAGCAAGAAGACATTTAAGATGACGACCGGCAACTTATACAAACAGCAAAAAATTGTGTTTGCAAAAACGGGGATTCAACTGGTAGAAAGCTAAAGAGATTCCGTTCTTCCACGTGCGATCAGGATTAAAATTGTAGGGTGAATGCAGAACCTTCCCCTTCCTTTGACTGTACATGAATGCTTCCTTTATGAAGCATCATGATTTGTTTACAAAGGCTAAGCCCAATGCCACTTCCATTTTTCTTGGTACTAAAAAAAGGAATAAATATTTTATCCAGCACTTCTTCCGACATGCCGATACCGTTGTCAGAGACTTTAAGCATCACCTTTTTATTGTTGAGCGTAGTGGCTGACAAAACAATAGTGGGATCAGGTCTGTCCTTCACGACTTCGATTGCGTTCACTACAAGATTTATCAATACCTGTTCTATAAGATTTGCATCAGCATGCAATACAAGACCGGTATCTTTCAACACAATATCCATTTCAATATTTTTCTGTTCCAATGTAGGCTGCATCAATTGGTACAGGCTTTCGAATAAATCTCTCACATAAATTTTGTTCAAATTGAGTGTGGTGATTTTATTTAAATTCCGATAAGTTTCTGCAAACTTCAGCAACCCTTCGCTTCTTCTTTTTATTGTTTCAATACCCAATTCAAGATCGTGAACAGCGGCGGTTTTGCTGGTCATGTGCATTACAGATTTTTCGAGCCTGTTTTTCAATGTATCCGCAAGTGAAGAAATTGGAGCAATTGAATTCATAATTTCATGCGTCATGACGCTTAGCAATCTTTGCCATGCCTGTGATTCACTTTCATCCAGCGCTTCATTGATGTTTTGGAAGGCAATCAATTTAAATATTTTTCCTTCTGTTGAGAATGCCGTAGCGGACAGAAGCACCTTAAATGAAGATTTATCAAGGTGTGCCTTACTTACTTTTCCTTCCCCTGATTTTAGACCTATAATATCATTGTATAAATCGGTGTCGCGTTTAGCAAGGGAATGAATCGTTTTGAGGTAAGGAAGTTGTAACATTTGTTTCAGTGATTCATTCATCCACATCACTTCGCCCGACTCATTTTCATAAGAGAGAATTCCTGTTTGTACCAATTCAAGAATTTTTTGCAGGTATTGATATTGTGTTTCTTTTTCCTTGCTGATGATTTTGAATGTTGTATTGATCTGGTTAAAGCCTTCACGCATAGACTGTAACTCGGCGGGAGCGTGCTTTACATCAAAGTATCTTGAGAAATCGCGATACTGCACTGACTCAACGAATTGCTTAATTTCCTCCTGCGACTTATGTTGAAAACGGTAAAGCTCAATCAACTGATAGATAACAATAGGTGCGAGAAATAGCTGGTAGAAATGCCAACCCTGGAGTAAAAGGAATGCCGATGCAAAAAGCGTTATGAATAACAGCGCCACCCTGATAATAATTCGGTATTCTAATTTTTTAATCATTTTTTCTTAACCTGTTTACCATGCGGCATCAAATTTTCGAATTAAAGTTTGTTTCATTTTTGGTGTTCAAATCATTTTTTTATATCTCTTTTTGGGAAGGACACAATGTCTTAAATATCATATTTGCTCAGCCTCCTGTATAGTGCGGTCCTTGTAAGACCTAATTCTTTTGCTGCCCGGCTAATGTTTCCGTTGTGCTTCTCGATCACACGAAGAATGGTATTCTTTTCTACCGAGCTTAAATTCATATCCAAGGGTTCGGCATCTTTCACAGAAGCAGATTCAATTGGTGAAAAAATCAAATCAGAAGCTGTGAGTTCCGGTCCTTCTGCCATAATCACGGCTCTTTCCATCGTGTACTGAAGCTCACGCACATTCCCCGGAAACAGGTATTCCCTCAGCTTATCAAGAGCTTTCGAATCAAATATTGGTTGTGGCTTTAAATATTTGTCTGCGTATATTTTTGAGAAATGTTTCGCAAGTTTGATAATGTCCTCTCCCCGTTTTCTCAATGGAGGAAGCACAATTTCAACCGTGTTGATCCGGTAGATAAGATCTTTTCGAAACCTATTTTCGTTGGCCAACTCAGAGATTTGTAAGTTGGTTGCGCAGATCAGCCGGATATTGATTTCGATAGGTTGATTACTTCCTAACCTTGTCACCTGCCTGTTTTGCAAAACACTTAACAATTTCGCCTGCTGCTGTAATGTTATATTTCCAATTTCATCAAGGAATAAAGTTCCTCCGTTTACCGCTTCGAACCTTCCTGCCCGGTCTTCGGCAGCCCCGGTAAAAGCGCCCTTTTTATGTCCAAATAATTCGCTTTCAAAAAGTGTTTCAGTGAGTGCACCCACATCCACTTTTACAAAAGGCTTAGAGGCGCGTAGTGACTGCTCATGAATCGCTCTTGCAACCAGGTCTTTCCCCGTTCCGTTCTCGCCGAGAATAAGAATGTTGGCATCTGTTGGAGCAATCTTTTCTATTTTAAAAAAAATATCTTTCATCACATCCGACTGTCCAAGTAGTTCTTTTTCCATGACTGATCCAACTTTCCCTGGAGTGGAGTTGGCAGCTTTGCCTTGTTTCTTTAATGTCTCTTTTATGGTTTCAATGAGCTTCTCATTGTGCCAGGGCTTGATAACAAAATCGGCTGCACCTTCTTTGAGAGAACGCACAGCAAGATCTATATCACCATAGGCCGTGATCATTATTACTGATGCCTGGGATCCAAACTCTTTTATTTTTTTCAACCAAAATATTCCTTCATTGCCGGTATTGATTGAGCTTGTGAAGTTCATGTCCAGGAGGATAAGATCGAAAGCCTGTTTGGATAGCAGCCATCTAATGCTCTCAGGATTTTTTTCAGTAACCACTTCTTTCACTTCAGTCTTAAGCAGTAGCCTTACCGCTGTCAAAACATCAGTATCGTCATCTATAATTAAAACGCTGGCATTTCTGAGTAACATGGAAGGATAGAATTATTTAAAATTTTGATTTACAGTTTAATTCCTTTTTTATGAAGAGCCTAAAACTTATTCTCAAGTTTGTAGCTGCAATTATACCATAATTGTAAAAGCATGGCAATTAAATTTTTATAAAAAATTTCATTAAAAAAATCTGTATCAAAAGCGGACACCCATTGTATGATTCTGATTGAAAATAAATGAATAGCAAACTTTGAAAAGGAGACAGGCTTTAAAGTTGCCATTTATATAATAGAGTTCAATTACAGCTTTTTTCCTGTTATTTTTAGTTGCAAATTGTTTACTCAAAATGACTTTTTCAAAATTGTCCTTTTCTCTATGTATGGTCTTGTGTGTCTTTTCTTGCAAAGGCCAGGTTGTAACAAACACTTCCTATGTTACATTATCCGGGGAAAAAGTGTTGCGGCTTGAAGTAATCGTACCAATTGATAAAAAGAAGGTATGGCAATATTTTACCAAAGATGAACTTTTGCAGAAATGGATCGCTCCACTGGTTCATATCGATCTGAAAACAGGCGGGTCTATTATTACAAATTATAACAAGAATGCTTCGCTCAATGATGGTTCATCCATACGGCTTGCGATCGTTAATTATTTAGAAGAACAATTGCTGACTTTAAAAGTAAAGCTGAATGATAACTTTTCGCAAAAACTTCAAGACGAAGATGGAAATCTGCAGGAACTAATTCAAATTGAAGATACCGGAGATCAGAAAACGAGAATTATTTCTTCAATGATTGGCTGGGGAAAAGGAGAAGATTGGGATAAAGCCTATGATTTTTTTGCAAAAGGAAATACCTGGACTTACGAAGAATTGTTTAAAACGATAAAGTAATTGCTTTGCTTTTTTCGAATCATCATTTTGATTCTGTAGGCTTCCCCGATATTAAAACAGTTTAAAATCACTTCATTGGATCAAAGCAACATTGTTGGGAATTTTTATTAAGGCAAATTTTTCTTCACTGATATACTCTTACTCAAAACTTTTAATGGCAGTCAGGTTTTTTTTATTATTAACCCACCAGTGTATGGTTATTGTATCAAAACCGTACACCTGTTGTATCGCTAAGGAACAACCTCTACCTTCAATCTTGCTGTAACTTATTGACAATCATAAACGTTAAAACATGGCATCGTGTTGATATAGTTGTTGGCACAGATTGAAGGATTTTTTACAGTTTTTAGAAACTTGATTGTAGATGTTCTTCAAATAGCTAAACATATAAAATAACAACGTGGACAGAGTAATTGAAAAAAAAAGGTGGTCGAAAAAAAGAATTCTAACCATTGCGGGGATTTTCACCCTGGTTCTATTGATTGTCGCCAGTTATTATTTTACCTCGGGAAAAAGCAGGTTAAATGTAGATACGGAAAGGATAACGATCAGCGAAATAAAGAAAGGTCCCTTTAAGGAATTTATTCCTGTGAATGGTGTTGTACTTCCGCTGACTACTATTTACCTGGATGCGATAGAAGGAGGGCGGGTGGAAGAAAAATTTGTTGATGACGGAGAGATGATGAAAAAAGGACAACCAATTTTAAGATTGTCAAACACTGATCTTCAACTCGGACTGGTAACCCAGGAGACAAATGTTTATAACCTGCTTACACAGATGCAGATCTCAAAAAATGCCGCCCAGCAAAATACAGTCGGCAAGTTGAACCAGATGACGGATGTGGAAAGCCAGCTAAAAGAAGCTGAACGTCTTTATAAACTCGACAAGCATTTGTATGAGCAAAAAGTAATTGGCTCACAGGAATACCAGAAGGCGTTGAATGATTATAATTATTTGCAGGAAAAGAAAAAATTGACTGACAAAATTCTTCAGCAGGATTCTGTCTCAACTGAGCAACAGTTGAAACAGGCAAGGCAATCTTTTGAAGGTTCACAAAATGCGTTGAATGTGATGCGGCAGAAAGTGGGTGACCTTATAGTGAGAGCTCCCATCGATGGTCAGCTTACTTCCCTGGATGCCGAGATTGGACAGTCAAAGAATAAAGGAGAACGTCTCGGCCAAATCGACGTCATGAGCGGATTCAAAGTGAGAGTGGATATTGATGAACATTATATTTCAAGAATTTTCCTTGGACTGAAAGGTGATTTTGATTTCAACAATAAAAATTATCTTTTAGTAATTAAGAAAATATACACGCAGGTTACTAACGGTCGCTTCCAGGTGGATATGGAATTTGTTGAAGAAGTGCCGCAGGGAATACGTCGTGGTCAAACTCTGCAAATAGGACTGGCGCTGAGCGATGAAACCCAGGCTATCTTGTTGCCTCGTGGTGGCTTCTACCAGCAGACCGGCGGTAATTGGATTTTTAAAGTTGCAGCCAATGGTAAGACAGCATATAAAGTGGATCTGCAATTGGGCAGGCAAAGCCCTGATTACTATGAAGTGATTTCAGGATTAGAGCCAGGCGATAAAGTGGTTACGTCCAGTTATGAAAATTATGGAGATAT
>JBDSGZ010000174.1:0-12964 GCA_039918735.1 Ginsengibacter sp. | reverse complement strand
CAGCCTTATTGTGGGACGTATTTGCGGTGTCCACTTACTTTACTGTATCCTTGCTGTTTTGGTATTCTGGCTTGTTGCCAGATTTGGCTACGGTTAGAGATCGTGCCAAGACCAAATTCAGAAAGATGTTTTACGGACTTACTTCTTTCGGTTGGACAGGAAGCACAAAACACTGGCAGCGCCACGAAAGCCTTTCGCTTGTGTTGGCAGGTTTGGCTACTCCGCTGGTTCTCTCCGTACATACAATTGTGTCTTTCGATTTCGCCACTTCGGTAATTCCCGGATGGCATACCACCATATTTCCTCCCTACTTTGTTGCCGGGGCTATTTTTTCAGGTTTTGCTATGGTGCAATCGCTCCTGATAGTTACCCGAAAAGTCCTACACCTTGAGGAATATATAACCGTGGGTCATATTGAAGCGATGAATAAAGTAATTGTTTTGACAGGCTCCATTGTGGGATGTGCTTATCTAACCGAGCTCTTCGTTGCATGGTATAGTCAAAACCAATATGAGTGGTGGGCTTTCAGGCAAAATCGTGTGAATCTTTTCAGTCCTTATGGCTGGGCTTACTATGGAATGATGTTCTGCAACGTAGTATCACCTCAGCTATTCTGGTCAAAAAAATTGAGACGGAATGTTACTTTCACATTCTTTATGTCTGTACTAATAAATGTGGGAATGTGGTTTGAAAGATTTGTCATCATTGTCACATCTATCTATCGCGATTTTATCCCCTCATCATGGAGTACCTACTATAGTCCTTCAATTTGGGAAGTCGGATTTTTTCTGGGCACCTTCGGATTATTCTTTACCTGCTATTTCCTTTTTGCAAAATTTTTCCCGGTAATTGCTCTCGCAGAAATCAAAGCGATATTGAAAACCAGCGGAGAAAACTATAAGCAGAAAATGACTGCTGTTGAGAAGATGGACTCTGAAAAATTTTATATCGAGGAGGTAGAACATGCACATTAAGGCATCTGTGCGTTCCGGCAATGAGGAAACGGCAAATAACATAATCTTTATAAAAGCCCTATTGAGAGGGATTTGGGAGGAAATAATATGAAAAAAAAGTTTGTTGTAGGAAGTTTCGATGATGAAAAGGTTTTATTTCCGGCTATCAAGAATGTGAGAAGGGCCGGGTATAAGATTCATGATGTTTATACGCCATTTCCAATTCACGGACTTGACCATGCCATGGGGCTTCGCGAAACAAGCCTTCATACAGTTGGTTTTATTTTTGGCATTACCGGTACGGCAATCGCAGTGGGGGGAATGGGCTGGATATTTACGGTTGACTGGCCTTTGAATATTGGGGGCAAACCACATTTTGCATTACCAGCATTTATTCCTATCACTTTTGAGCTTACAGTATTGCTATCCGCGGTAGGAATGATGATGACCTTTTGCTGGCTTTGTAAAATGATGCCTGGTGTAAAAAAGCATCATTTTAACTTAAGGTCGACTGACGACCTTATGACTATGGTGATTGAATGCACAGCCAAATCAAACGCTGCTGAAATTGAAAGCTTTTTACAAAATAATGGTGCGATAGAAATAAACGTTCAGGAAGCCGAGCCGGGATGGTGGTTTGGTCGCTATGATCGTGAACAAAAATTATATCAGACTGAAGAAGTCGGGTATTGAAAAGAGGGTTTTGTTTTAAACCGATAATTGATAGAGATTATTATTAGGATTATGAAAAAAATTAAAATTCAAGTTGCTGTAACACTTGCCATTTTCATAACACTTGCGCAGAGCTGTGGTAGCAAACGTGAGCCCGGCAAAACCTACATGCCTGATATGAGTTATAGTCGCACCTATGAAGCTTATGATGCTACTGATTTGAATGATCATGGGATTAATTTTATTGCCTACCCGGTAGAGGGAACTATAAAAAGAGGTGATCTTTTCCCTTACTCTTTACAAAATGATTCCAATGGCTACAAGATGAGTGCTGAGGTAAAAGATCCTTTGCCGCCTCTTGATAATGCTCAAATGGCGGAGGCCGAAAGATTATTCAATGTGAATTGTGCAATTTGTCATGGCCCAAAGCTTGATGCACAGGGGCCGCTGGCTGCTGGGGGTAAAATTCCGGCTGTAGCAAACCTCACATTAGAACAGTACGTGAATATGCCAGTAGGTACCATGTTCCATTCTATAACATATGGCAAGGGATACATGGGCAGCTATGCTTCACAATTGACAAGAAAGGAACGATGGATGGTAATTCAATATGTGAAGGGTAAACAACATAAAACAATTGGTGCATCAGGGGTTTCGAAAAGCGATTCAACCAAAGCGCCTTCGGGTAAATCTGACTCTACTATATCTAAGAAATAGAAATATTAATAAAAAGCATTTTTGATGAACGCTCAGTATGTAACACCTTCAGGATACAAAAAGTGGTCAGCCGGCCTGATGGTCATAGGCCTCCTCACTTTAATTTGCGGAGTCATATTTTTAAATCCGACTGCGGGTGCTCATGGAGAAAATTTAAACAGCACACGATTCTGGGCTGTATTACTTCAAAACAGCCTTTATTGGTTAATGTTGGTCAACACGGGTACCTTCTTCATTGCAATTACAGTATTGGCCATGGGCGGCTGGCAAGCTGCACTGCGCAGGGTTCCTGAAGCTATTGCATCCGTACTGCCGGTAATGGGTGTCCTAACGTTGGTGATCATCATGGCAATTGTATTTGGAAACCGTACTGACATTTACCCATGGCTTGATAAAGAAATTGTGAAAAACGATCATGTACTTAGTGGTAAGTCTGCTTTTTTAAACCCCACTTTTTACACCATAGCGTCAGTTATCTGTATTGGCGTTTGGGCTTATGTCGGAAACAAATTGAAAGATTTGAGTTTGGAAACAGACAAGATGGGAACTATGGATTATGAGGCTGGTAGAACCTGGTTAAACAAAAACATGTCCTGGTCTGCATTCTTCATCGTGTTTTTTGTGCTCACTGTAGGTTCAACAATACCATGGCTCTGGTTGATGAGCATTGACCCTCATTGGTTCAGTACAATGTATAGCTGGTACACTTTTGCAAGCACTTTTGTTGCCGGTATGGCCCTGATCACAATCTTCGTGATTTACTTTAAGAACCAGGGTCAACTTGAATTTGTAACGGAGGAACATTTACAGGATCTCGGTAAATTTATTTTTGCGTTTTCCATTTTCTGGGCATACTTGTGGTTTGATCAGTTTATGCTTATATGGTATGGCAACATTCCGGAAGAAACAATTTATTTCAAGATTCGCTCGCAAGGGCCTTACCGCGGATTGTTTATCCTTAACCTGGTATTGAACTTTGTTTGTCCTATTTTAATTCTCATGAAAAAGGCTCCTAAAAGGAATTATACATTAATGACGTTCATGTGTGTGCTGATTATTTTTGGTCATTGGATTGATTTTTATCAGATGGTAATGCCTGGAACGGTAAAGTTTAATCCGCACTTAAGCTGGTACGAGTTTGGAATTTCGTTTGGGTTCGTCGGCATCATAATGTGGGGAGTTGGGAGGTTTGCAGCAAAAGCTCCAATGACAGGATTGAACAATCCATTTCTCAAAGAAAGCATTATTCATCACGCATAAAACCCGTGTGTGCTTTTTCCTGAATTGGTGTATTTAAAAGCTAAATGAATGTTGTTTTTGGATTTAAAAAACAGCCCCGATAAAAAATTATTAATCAATTCAAAAGTATCTTTGCTCTTCTGCCAGATTGAATTGTAAGGAAAATTAAAGAATCATGAATGACTTTTTTTTGATAGCGATAATTGTGCTGATTTTTCTGGTTATTTTCCAGATATCAAAAGCAAGCGAGTACGTAAGCGTTTTGAAAGGAGAGGAAAAGTCCAGGAAGCAAAACAACAGGATTAATGGATTCCTCATGATCGGATTTTTAATCCTGGGTCTTATCGGAGTCTGGTGGTGTAACAAACTTTATTATCCCAAAACATTATTTCCTCAAGGCTCCGCATCAGCTGAAGGGAAAACTATTGACACCATGATGCTGATCACCATAGCAATTACAGGCGTGATGTTTTTCATTACGCAGATATTGCTTTTCTGGTTTTCATTTAGATACCAGGAAACGGATAAGCGCAAGGCTTTTTATTATCCTCACAATAATACGCTGGAGCTAATCTGGACTGGAGTCCCTGCCATTGTGCTTACAATATTGGTTGTCTTCGGATTAAAATATTGGTTCAAATTTACTTCGGATGCTCCGAAGGATGCACAGGTGATCGAAATTACCGGGCACCAGTTCGGGTGGGAGATCCGATATCCCGGCCGGGACGGGGTGCTTGGAAGAAAGAATTTTAAACTTACCGATCCTGCAAATAATAATCCCTTAGGAGTAGATTGGGCCGATCCTGCGAGCCATGATGATATACACGTTCCAACTACTATGCATGTGGTGGTGAACAAGCCTGTAAAACTTGTAATCAATGCCCAGGATGTGATACATGATGTTGGTCTTCCACATTTCCGTATGAAAATGGACGCAGTGCCCGGAACACCTACTACACTTTGGTTTACCCCAATATTGACAACGGAGCAAATGAAAGAAAAGACGGGAAATCCAAATTTTGTTTATGAAATTTCTTGCGATCAAATGTGTGGCAAAGGACACTTTACTATGAGAGGAGTTGTAGTCGTGGAATCTCAGCAGAACTTCGATCAATATATGGCTACCCAAAAGCCGGAATACTACCTGGCTTTTCCAGAAATGGATCCAAGTAAGGCGCCTGCCCCATCCACTGATTCAACAAAAACGATCGCTCAGAATATGAACGACGCCCAAAAATAAAAATTTAGCCTCAGGCTTTAAAAAAATATCATTATGAATCACGACGAAGTTTCGCATGAACAACCCCTGGTAGTGCATGATCTTGGGCATGAAGCTCATGCGCATCATCACAAAGAATCTTTTATAACAAAATATGTTTTTAGCCAGGATCATAAAATGATCTCGAAACAATTCCTGATTACCGGGATGATTTGGGCCACGATTGGAGGATTGTTTTCGGTTATCTTTCGGTTACAATTAGGCTACCCCGATCAGGCCTTTCCTTTTTTAGAAGATATATTAGGAAGGTGGGCACCAGGAGGGAAACTTGACACTGAATTTTATTATGCCCTGGTTACGATGCATGGAACTATCCTGGTCTTCTTCGTATTGACGGCAGGACTTAGTGGCACCTTCTCTAATTTTCTTATTCCCCTGCAGGTGGGTGCGAGAGACATGGCATCACCGTTTCTTAACATGCTATCCTACTGGTTTTTCTTTACAGCTTCTATCGTAATGTTGTCATCTCTCTTCTTACAGACTGGCCCGGCCAGTGGCGGATGGACCATTTATCCTCCGTTGAGTGCGCTGCACGATGCAATGGATGGTTCTAAGGCTGGAATGGATTATTGGCTCATTAGTATGGCTTTATTCATCGTATCGCAATTGTTAGCGGGATTAAACTATATTTCGACCATTCTTAATATGCGTACTAAAGGTATGAGCATGACAAGGCTACCGCTTACAATTTGGGCATTTTTCTTCACCGCTGTATTGGGAGTATTAACGTTTCCGGTATTGTTGTCAGCTTGTATATTGCTGCTGTTTGATAGAAACCTTGGAACAAGTTTCTTCCTAAGTGATATCGTTATCGCGGGTAAAATTTTACCTAATGAAGGAGGAAGTCCGATTCTGTTTCAACATTTGTTTTGGTTCCTTGGACATCCTGAAGTGTATATAATTGCGTTGCCGGCGATGGGAATAGCGTCTGAAGTAATTTCAATTAATTCGCGCAAACCGATCTTTGGGTATATGGCCATGGTTGGATCGTTATTCGCCATCGCTTCCTTATCCTTTATGGTTTGGGCACACCACATGTTTGTAACGGGGATGAATCCCTTCCTCGGGTCTTTCTTTGTACTTCTCACATTGCTAATTGCGGTGCCCTCAGCCATTAAAGTTTTTAACTGGCTGACAACATTATGGAGGGGCAACATCCGTTTCACTCCCGCAATGCTTTTTGCAATTGGCTTTGTAAGTCTTTTTATTTCCGGAGGATTAACCGGCATTTTTGTAGGTAATTCTTCTCTCGATATTCATGTGCATGATACCTACTTTGTAATCGCGCATTTCCATCTTGTCATGGGAGTGGCTTCCATATTCGGAATGTTCGCTGGCATTTATCATTGGTTTCCGAAGATGTATGGAAGATATCTGAACAATACTTTAGGGTACATTCACTTTTGGATCTCGATGATCGGTGCGTATCTCATTTTCTGGCCAATGCACTATGAAGGTCTTGCGGGGATGCCACGTCGTTATTATGATTTCTCTAACTGGGAGTCTTTTAACATGTTTGCCGGCCTTAATGAATTTATCAGTGTGGTTGCATTGATCGTTTTCGCCACCCAGCTACTATTCCTCCTTAATTACTTTTATTCAATTTTTAAAGGAAGAAAACTTACAACCCAAAATCCATGGGGTGCGAATACGCTGGAATGGACAACGCCAATTAATCCCGGGCATGGTAACTGGCCGGGCGAAATTCCTGAAGTTTATCGCTGGCCTTATGATTATAGTAAAGACGGAAGGGAATATATTCCGCAAACAGAGCCAGTCGGAGAGAACGAAACCAGGCACTAAAGAGCGGGTATTAATTAAGAATTTACGTAATTTTTATTTGAAGATGCCCTGAACCTGTTCGGGGCATTTTTAAAATTTGATTCATCAATGAATAAAGCAATTGTGGTTATGCCAGATTCAGCTTCTCTTGCTGTTGCAAGTAAAGTGAAGGATTACTTTCAACTCATGAAATTTACCCTGAGCTTTACCGTAGTATTTAGCTGCGTGGTATGTTATCTTTTGGCTCCAAATATTGAATTCAATTTCATTGCTGTTTTTATTTTATTTATTGCCGGCCTCCTGGTGACAGGAGCAGCGAATGCAATTAATCAGGCGGTTGAGAAGGATACAGATGCTCTGATGAAGCGCACTGCGTCCAGGCCGGTGGCATCGGGCCGAATGACCGTAAAAGAAGCAGGCACTTTTGCTCTAATTACCGGCAGCGCAGGTGTTCTAATCATGCTTTTCTATTTTAATGCACTAAGTGCTTTTGTTTCGTTATTAAGCCTGGTGTTATACGCCTTCATTTATACTCCACTTAAAAAAATCAATTCTATTGCAGTTTTGGTTGGAGCTTTTCCGGGAGCGTTGCCCTGTCTTATAGGTTGGACTGCAGCTACAAATTCCATAACTGAAGGTGGCGGATGGGTCTTGTTCCTGATCATGTTTCTTTGGCAGTTCCCCCATTTTTGGGCGATCGCCTGGGTGGCGCACAAAGATTATGAGAGAGCGGGTTTCAAACTATTGCCGGCCGCCGCCGGACCAACGCGGTTTACCGCCTTGCAGACAGTTATTTACTCAATGCTTATGCTTCCAGTTGGGATGTTGCCCTATTATTTCCATATTGGAGGAGTCTTATCTTTTTGGGTTTTGTTAGCAAGTAATTTGGGTATGGTCTCCGTAAGCGTTATCTTATTAATTCAACGGGATGTGAAGTCGGCGAGGAGAGTAATGTTCGCCTCGTATTTTTATCTTATGATTGTATTCTTATCGTTGTTATTAGATAAATCGTAAACCAAACTTTTTTAAACGTGCAGAGAAAATGTTGAAAAATACAAGCACTGATAATTTATGATAGCCGTGATGAAAGATCAAAAAAGCAGGATACATCCCTACAAGTTTACCTTGTGGATTGGACTAGCAAGTGTTGTAATGATGTTTGCGGGTCTAACCAGTGCCTACCTGATCAAACGGAATCTTACTAATTGGATCTCATTCGAAATTCCTTTAATCTTTTGGTATTCAACCGTGGTAATTATCGTTAGCAGTTTTACTATATTAATTAGTCGCAACGCATTTAAGCAAAGAAAAATATCGTCTTATAGACGTTGGCTTTTTATAACCGTAATGCTTGGGATAGTTTTCGTATTTATGCAGTATACCGGTTTTCGGGAGTTATGGAGAAATGGAATGACGCTCACAAGAAATGTTTCATTTTCTTTCTTATACATCATTATTGGATTACATGCACTGCATGTACTTGGTGGAATAGTTGCCCTTATAATTATTCTCATTAAGGCATTCAATACGAGAATCAAAAATTACAGCAGTGTGCCCATTGATCTTATGAATACCTATTGGCACTTTGTTGATTTTTTATGGATTTATTTATTGCTTTTCCTGGTAATGATAAGATAAAAAACATTGCAGGATTTAAAGCAAATCAATGACGATTATATAATAAGACAATTGAACTATTAATATATTTGTAAAAACCTTTAACAAACAACACATGGAAACAGCGCTGGCACAACCCAAGACGAAACTATGGAGCGGCGGAAGAAGCCCTTTCAATGTAAGTTATGGAAAGCTTATGATGTGGTATTTTTTGATGAGCGATTCCTTCACATTTGGCGCATTTTTGATTTCATACGGTACCATTCGCTTTAGCGTGAATACCTGGGCTGATCCCAACCATGTTTTTAATACCTTTCCTTTAACTGGCGAAGCTAATCTTCCCTTAGCCTTTGTGAGTCTTATGACTTTCATTCTTATTATGAGTTCGGTAACCATGGTGCTGGCTGTACATCAAGGCCACCTTATGAATAAAAAAGGAGTTGAAAAATGGCTCTTACTTACCATTGTAGGCGGGCTTGCATTTTTGGGCTGCCAGGCCTGGGAGTGGACTCACCTTATTACCGGCCGGCACGAAGTATTGGTTGATGGAGTAATACAGCATTGGGGTACAACAGTTACTCACAATCCCTGGGGACCTCACGTTGAATTTGATGGACGTTCGGTAGCCACACCTGGCCCGATTGCGTTTGGAGGATACTTTTTTGGGATTACAGGTTTCCATGGCTTTCACGTTTTTTCCGGAGTCGTAATAAACGCCATAATGCTGGTGAAAACGAGATTCGGGCATTTCGAAAAAAGAGGACATTATGAAATGATTGAGAAAGCGGGACTATACTGGCACTTTGTAGATTTAGTTTGGGTGTTTGTATTTCTTTGTTTTTACCTAATTTGACCTTGGTCGATTTTTCTATAAAACTTAAAACAGCAACGCAAAAAATGTCTTACGAAACTACTACCCACCTGGTACCAAATGAACACGATAACCTTCAGGTAAAAAGAATCTGGAAAACATTTTGGGTACTGCTGGTCCTTACGATGGCTGAGCTTGGACTGGGGCTGTCCGTATATACCATCCACAAGGGGCCTGATCCAAATCAAAGCCTGGTACTGGTTTTTAAAGGAATCGTGTGCATACTTACTTTGGCAAAAGCATTTTACATTATTTCTATTTTTATGCATCTTGGAGACGAAATAAGAAATCTTATAATGAGTATTGCTGTGCCTGCCTGCCTTTTCATTTGGTTCGTGATTGCATTTCTTTATGATGGTAACAGTTGGAAAGAATTAAGAAATACCGATGCTGGTTCCCGGCCTTCTATTGAACATGTGAAACAACATCCCATTGCTCCTCCGGCATTGAAGAAGGGGGCGAAAGATTGACACAAATAAATGTTATTTAAACATAGTGAATTAGCTATCGCCTGACAGTGATGGCTAATTTTGTTTTATAAGAGAAAGATCATGAATAGAAAAGCAATTTTGGCGTTAATGCTGGCAGTGCTGTTTCCTGCAATGGGTTATTTACTTCTAAAATATTATAGCAACAGGGACATTCAAATGCCACCAAGATATTTCTATGACAGCGTTAGCGTAGTTGATAAAAAAGGCGAGCCGGTTTATGATACTTTGCGGCACAAGGTTGAAAATATGAAATTTGTAAATCAGCTCGGAGATAGCGTTTCATTTAATGATCTACCTGGAAAAATTATCGTGCTTGATTTTTTCTTTACCCGTTGCCCAACAATCTGTCCCAGGTTAGGAAAGTCAATGAAGCGTCTGCAAAATTCTTTTACCAATAGCGATTCGATCGTCCAATTTGTTTCCATAACAGTAGATCCAATGCATGACTCGGTTCCTCAGCTAAGAAAGTGGGCAAGGAAATATGATGTCAATCCTGATAACTGGTGGTTGTTGACAGGAAACCGGGATAGTATTTATCAGTTCGCAATAAAGGAAATTAAAGCAAATATTGCAGATGTGAATGTAGATACAGCCTTCGTCCACACTGAGAAATTTTTTCTTTTGGATAAAGAACGGATAGTGCGTGGCTGGTATGACGGCCTTGATTCTTCGGCTCAGAATAAACTTGTTGGAGATATCCCGTTACTGCTGCTGGAAAAAGACCGGAAGAAAACGTTTGGTGAATTTTTAAAAGAACTTTTTGAGCGCAGTTAGATATTTGTCAGCTTTTTTCTAAGAGATTTATAATAGTTTAAAATTTAGTGCAACCAATTATTAATACCAGGTTTCCCCGACCCCAATTACAGCGGAATAATAAAAAGGCCCGAATTATTATTTGGATCATTTCTGTAATAGTCTTTACATTGGTTGCATTGCTTTCAGAAATAAAAATTAACGCGAATCCTGGTTTCAACCCTCACATTTTTGCAACCGTAAATGCAGTAATTAATAGCATTGTAACCATATTGCTACTCGTCGCTTTGTATGCAGTTAAGACGAATAAATTCTTTCTTCATAAGAGGCTGATGCTTTTTGCAATCGCACTTTCATTGCTGTTTTTTATTTCTTATACCTGTCATCATTTGTTGAGCGGAGATACTAAATTTGGCGATCTCGATCATGATGGTCTTCTAAGCGCCGATGAAAAATTCCAGGTTGGAGGTCTGCGATATATCTATTATGCAATCCTGATGACGCACATTCCATTGGCTGGAATCGTTCTGCCATTTATTTTATTTACAGCATACAGGGCATTAAGCGGAGACTATACACGCCATAGGAGACTTGCGAGGATCACCTGGCCTATCTGGATTTATGTGGCGATCACCGGAGTGGTAGTCTATTTACTGATAAGTCCATATTATACCTGATATACTTGGATTCGATTTTTTCTTTCGAAATTAATAATCGGCTATAGTCCTAATTCAAGTAGCGGATCCCAAAACAATTTTTCAAAGTCAACAACGGTATCATTTTCAACCTTTATCTTTTCTTTGGTTAATAGTTCTTCCATCATCGTTGGCGTTTCAAAATGAACTTTGCCGCTTAACATTCCATTCCTGTTTACGACCCGGTGGGCGGGTACTTTTGGTGAAGACGAATGAGCTCCATTCATTGCCCAGCCTACCATCCGAGCAGATGATTTTGTTCCGAGATAATTGGCGATTGCCCCAAAAGAGGTGACTCTTCCTTTTGGTATTTGCCGCACAACTGAATATACATCTTCAAAGAAGCTGTATTCTTTTGTGGGTGAGCGGAGAGGCTCGGTTTGTTTATTTTTTTTCATTTTTTCTTTTATCTCTTAATAAAGTTTTCATTGGCTCGGCAACCATTTTATAATTGTAGGGACAATGAAGACACCCATTACCGCAGCAAGAATTTCTTTCGAGCAAAAATTTTTCGGTCAAGACCACATAACCGTTTTCATTGTAATAAAAATCAACTCCTTCAATAAATTTAGTCATCCGGCTTCGAATTTGTTTCAGACTTCAGCACTTTTTCAAGTTCAGCGTCAGTATTTAAAATTTCTTTTTCTGAAAGTGAAAAACGTAGATAAAAAATGCTGTTGCTTTTTGCAATGTCAAGTTTTTCATAGTGGGTTGCTATTCTAAGCGCTTCGGAAATGACTTCTTGTTCACGAATATTTTTGATGTCTTCGAGCAACTTCAAACCATATAATTCAATTACTTTTTTTGTGAAATAATAAAGATCAGGAGAGTCTGTTTTTAAATGAATATTCCCACCGGGAATTAAAAATTCGTGGTACAATCTAAGATAACGTGGATGGGTAAGTCTGCGGTTGGCCCTGGAAACTCTCAACTGCGGGTCGGGGAAAGTGATCCAAATTTCTTTGACTTCATTTTTTTCAAAATAAGAACTGATCTGGTGAATCTGCGTTCGTAAGAAAGCTACATTGGTTAGTTTGTTTTCCCTTGCAAACTTGGCTCCCACCCAAATCCGGTTTCCTTTAATATCTACTCCGATATAGTTATTTTGAGGTAGCAGCCTTGCGAGGCCAGTGGTGTATTCGCCCTTTCCGCAGGCCAGCTCGAGTATAATTGGACTTTTATTTTCAAAATACCTCTCCCAATTGCCAGCCATATTTTCCGGATACTCAAATACATTTCCAAAGGTTTTGATCTCTCCAAATCTTTTGAGTTTCTTTTGACCCATTCGCAAAAATAAGGATACTGAAAGCTAAAGACTAAGCTGGTAGAATTAAAGTATTCACCGTCCATAAAACTGCACTCACCGATTTTTTAGCTGCATAAGCCTATCAGTTCTTTTTATCCGAAAGGATGGTCGGTACATTTGTTTTAATAAAACAATTAAAATAAAAATTATGGAACAGAGTCAAAAAGATACGGAGCGTTTTGGTGGGAGCCGTACACCACGGGTTTGGAGTGGACTTTTTCTAATTATAGCCGGATCTTTATTACTAGCTTATAAAATGGGCGCACCAATTCCCGGCTGGGTGTTTACATGGCCGGTGTTGCTCATCGCCATCGGATTATTAATAGGATTCAAAAGCGGTTTCCGCAGTTCAGGCTCTCTTATCATGATACTTATTGGTTCTTTCTTCCTGGTTGATCAAAACAACCCTGACCTTAATTTTCACAATTATATGATACCGGTTATTCTCATTTCAGTGGGGCTTGTTCACTTGCTCAAGCCACGTAATTCATTTCGTGATAGAGCCGGGGAATGGAGACATAGGAATAATGATTTTGGAAATGGTTTTGGAACATCAATGGCCCATCCAAATGCTGCGGCAGGTACTACG
>JBDSGZ010000173.1:0-8499 GCA_039918735.1 Ginsengibacter sp. | reverse complement strand
TCTATTCTTACTGATGAAGAATTTTTTGGAGGGAATTTATCTGATCTTGAAGCTGCAACAAAAACAGGTGTGCCTCTATTGCGTAAAGATTTTATTGTTGATGAATACCAGGTTATCGAATCAAGATCTTTTGGTGCTCATGTGATCTTGCTGATTGCCGCATGTCTCACGAAAGATGAAGTGAAAAACTTATCGAAGATTGCAAAAGATATTGGGCTGAATGTGTTGTTGGAGATTCACAACGAAGAGGAGCTTGATCATATTTGCGATGAGATAGATGTGGTGGGAGTAAACAACCGGGACTTGAAAACCTTCGTTGTGAGTTTAGAACGATCTTTACTATTGAGTGGAATGATTCCATCAGATAAAGTGAAAATATCTGAAAGCGGCATTGATAGTGTGTCAACAATTCAATTGCTGAGGCAGCATGGTTTTAAAGGGTTTTTAATGGGAGAAAAGTTTATGAAAGAGAAAGACCCCGGAATGGCATTTCGTGATTTTACAATGCAGTTGCAGTCTTGATTTTCAGGATCATTGATCATTACCGTATTTGACTGGCTCGTGAATTAATGTCACGCATGTTAAATTAGGAATAACTAAAAAATTGCGATGAAGATAAAAGTATGTGGGGTCACTCAACCTGAACAGTTGCTCCAACTGTGCGACATGGATATTGAGTATGTCGGATTTATATTTTATCCAGGGTCTCCCAGGTATGTAATGAATCAGTTACAGGTTAAGGATGTCGCCCGGTTAAAATCTTCCACGCAAAAAGTGGGTGTTTTTGTGAACGCTTCTGAAGACGAAATTATGGCGCAGGTTGAACTTTATAAACTTGATGCAGTGCAGTTGCATGGGAACGAATCGCCTTCTTTTTGCAATAATATCAGCGATCACATAAAAGTGATTAAAGCCTTTAGGATAAATGACGAGGTCACGAATATTGATTGGATGGTTAAGCCCTATGAAGAAGCTTGCGATTTTTATTTGTTCGACCAGGGAGCGATGGGTATTTATGGAGGAACAGGGAAAAAATTTGACTGGTCATTAATTCAAAATGCAAATTTGGGTAAGCAATTTTTTTTGAGCGGAGGCATTGGTCCGGATGATGCAATGGCGCTAAAAGAATTTAGTCATCCTTATTTTTATGGTATCGATATCAACAGTCGGTTTGAAATCGAACCAGGAGTTAAAGACATGCCAGCAGTGATTGAATTCGTAAAAACGGTTAGGAGTTGAAAAATATAAATACAATGTGGCAGGTAAGTGAATCAGGTTATTATGGCGAATTTGGAGGAGCCTATGTTCCGGAAATGTTGTACAATAATGTGGAACATCTGAAAGAAAATTATTTGAAAATAATTGAAGAAGAAACTTTTCAGCAACAGTTCCAGACACTGCTGAAAGACTATGTAGGCCGGCCAACGCCACTGTACTTTGCATCAAGACTGAGTGAGAAATACGGTGCAAAAATATTCTTGAAGCGCGAAGACCTTTGTCATACCGGTGCACACAAGATCAATAACACCATCGGCCAAATTTTATTGGCCGAGAAACTTGGGAAAAAAAGAATTATAGCAGAAACCGGCGCGGGTCAGCATGGAGTGGCTACCGCTACTGTTTGTGCACTGAAAGGCCTGGAATGCATCGTGTATATGGGCGAAAAAGATATTGGGCGCCAGGCTCCAAATGTAGCAAGAATGAAAATGCTTGGAGCGAAGGTGATCCCTGCGAAGAGTGGAAGCAAAACCCTCAAAGACGCCACGAACGAAGCTATCAGGGATTGGATTAACAATCCACTCGATACGTATTACCTGATTGGAAGTGTAGTCGGACCTCATCCTTACCCGGACATGGTAGCCCGTTTTCAAAGCGTAATTAGTGAAGAGATACGGAAACAATTGAAAGCCATCACAGGCAGTGAATTGCCTTCCTGCGTGATAGCGTGTGTTGGTGGTGGAAGCAATGCTGCGGGTGCATTTTATCATTTTCTGGAAGAGGTGGGAGTTGATTTAATCGCTGTTGAAGCAGCCGGTTTGGGCGTCAATAGTGGAATGAGTGCAGCAACAACACAATTAGGTACGATGGGTATCTTGCATGGCAGCAAAAGCCTGGTAATGCAAACAAACGATGGACAGGTTATAGAACCGCATAGCATTTCGGCGGGGTTGGATTATCCGGGCATCGGCCCAATGCATGCCAATTTATTTATTGGGAAACGTGCGAATTTCATGAGTGCAACTGACCAGGAATCTGTTGATGCGGCGTTTGAACTGGCAAGGCTTGAAGGCATAATTCCTGCGCTGGAATCTGCACATGCCCTGGCTGCTCTCAATAAAATAGAACTCAAAAAAAATGACGTGGTTGTTATAAATCTTAGTGGGCGGGGCGATAAGGATATGGATACATACATGAAATACATTGAAGCTTAAGATCTTTTTTTAATAAGAGCAGTTAAATTTTATCGGGATCAATCATTCCACAATAAAATTTTTCAACGATTAAAATATTCAAAAAAATTGTCGACATCTTCTATTAGAGTTCAAAAAAATGAACAGGATAAATAAACTATTTCAGCGTAAGAAACGAAACATTCTTAGCATCTATTTCACGGCGGGATTTCCGAAGCTAAATTCTGCCAGGGAAATTCTTTCCGCATTGCAACAGCATGGAGCGGATCTTATTGAAATAGGAATTCCCTACAGTGATCCATTGGCTGATGGCCCTGTGATACAGCAAAGCAGTATGACAGCATTGGAGAATGGGATAAGCATTAAAGAAATATTCAAACAGTTAAAGGAACTAAGTAGCGAGCCTGCTTTTAGGAATGAAGGTGTGCCTTTTATTCTTATGGGATATCTGAACCCTGTGCTGCAATATGGATTTGAGCGTTTTTGCAAAGATGCCAGCGCTGCAGGAGTTGATGGAGTTATACTTCCCGATCTCCCCGTGAATGAATATGAAAACGAATTCAAGAAAATTTTTGAAAAATATGATCTGCGTTTTATTTTTCTGATCACTCCGGAAACAAGTGAACAACGAATAAAAAGAATTGATGAGTTGAGCAATGGATTTATTTATGCAGTTTCCTCTTCGTCCATCACGGGTACTGATAAAAATATTGCTGCCCAGGAAAACTATTTCAAAAGACTGCAACAAATGAATCTCAGGAACAACATTCTTGTGGGATTTGGTATAAGAGATCATGGAACATTTACCGCCATTTGTAAGCATACTGCAGGAGCTATTATTGGTACAGCATATATTAAGGTGATAGAAAATTCAACAGATATTGAGCGGGATACGGCGAATTTTCTTAACTCAATTTTACACGCCGTACCTGCCTGCTGACTTTCGTTCCATGGGAAAAAAAATATAAGTTTGTATTCAATTTTATAAGATGAGAAAATTTGTATTCTTTTTTTTAATCGTCCCTGTTCTTGGTTTTGCTCAGTCGAAGAGTATTGCAACCAAACCGGTATCTGATGGCTTTGTCATAACCGGGAATGTTACGGGATATCCTGATGGAACTGCAGTATCGTTTCTTGACGAGCAAACTAATAAACCTGAAAAGCAAGGAACCATCCAAAACGGAAAATTTAATATCAAAGGCAGGATGATTGAACCGGGCTTTAAGGGTTTGATATTTGGTGATCAGCCGCCATTGGTTCCGTTGTTCCTGGACAATAGTAATATCTCCGTTAGTGGAGACAAGCAAACGATAGATCAATTAGTAGTAACTGGCTCACCTACCCATACTTTATATTCTGCATTCACAAAAGAAATGAAACCTTTCGAATCTTTGACTACTTCTGGAAAAAGTTTAGACAAGGAAGGAGTTTCGCAGGTTGAAAAAATTAGCGCTGATTTCGTTAAACAAAATCCTGGCTCTTATGTGTCCCCTTTAGCAATTATCAGGATGTACCAGATGACTGAAAATGGAAAGAAAGCGGAGGAGTTGTTTAAGTTACTTCCTTCTGCGTTGCGGTCAGGGTCTCTTGGACAATATGCAAATCACCTGATAGAGGAATCAAAAATAAATCCCATTGGCTCGGTTATACAGAATTTTTCACAGGCTGATACAACAGGGAAAGAAGTCAACTTTACAACTTACAGAGGTAAATATGTTTTGTTAGACTTTTGGGCAAGCTGGTGCAGGCCGTGCCGCATGGAAAATCCAAATGTAGTGGCTGCGTATAATAAGTATCGCGATAAAAACTTCACGGTCCTGGGTATATCGCTTGATCAGGCTAAGGCGGCATGGGTAAATGCTATTCATGTGGACGGTCTTACCTGGGGGCATGTAAGTGATCTGAAAGGATGGAACAATGAAGTGGCTGCACTTTTCCATGTTCGCAGTATTCCTCAAAATCTTTTAATTGATCCCGATGGAAAAATCATTGCTAAAAATCTACGCGGTGATGTATTGGAAAATAAATTAGAAGAGTTGCTGAAATAATTTCCCGAAACGCTTCGATCAATATTAGGTCTATAACCAAGGGGTGTCGCTAATCCCCGGTTTACATTGTCGTTTTTTTAGCTGACAAACTCAATTTATTACTGTCAAATGAAAACCTGCCTTGACGGTCAGTGTGGCTCCTGAATTTATACTCACGCTTCCTACTGTTGCGTTCGAATTTACGGTAGGAGAGCCCGCATTTATAATAACATTGGTAGTTGCATCGGGAACTGTTCCGCAACTCCAGTTTCCCGTTGATATACTTTTGTCTGAATACAGATGAGATTATGATGAGTTGGGATAAAAGGAATTTTTGAAAAGAGTTCGCGATCTCAAGAACATCGATTAATTATTTAACACTGACCAGATTCTCTACTAAAAAAATATCCCGGCGAATAGGCCGGGATATTGAAGAAAAAATTACCTCTAAAAGTCTATTACTTTTCGTCTTCAGCTTTAGAATCTGACTCCTCAGTCGAAACTTCCGGAGAATCATTTTTCGATTCTACATTTGGGTTATCCGCTGGCGCTACATCTGCAACTACGACTGCCTCAGCCTCTTTCGATTCTACACTTGGGATATCCGCTGGCGCTACCTCTGCAACTACAGCTCCCTTTTCCTGCGGTAATTCTGCCTCGTTCTCTTTTACTTCTTCAGCGACGGGGGCTTTCATGGCCGGAGCTTCTTCTATCTCTTCCGCTGGTTTTGCTACCGCAGTTTTTTTCTTTGGTGCCGCTTCCACTTCATTGTCCATTTTCTTTTTCAGATCAGCCAGAACTCCAAGATCTCCAAGCGTTGTCTTCTCAACTTTGCTTTGAATATTTTTAACAGCCTTCTTTGTTGACTCCGAATCTGCTCTCTTCTCTTTTAGCTGCGCATTTTTTTCATCTGTCTTCACTTGTTCCCAAATGCGGCTGTGGCTTAGAATTATCTTTTTATCATTCCTGTCAAATTCAATAACCATGAAGGGCGCAATTTCATCTATGCTGACTGTCTTCTCATCTTCTTTGCGCAAGTGGCGCGCAGGAGCGAAACCTTCAAGCCCGTAAGGCAATTGAACGATTGCACCTTTATCATCTTTTCTAGTAACAGTTCCTTCATGCATACTTCCAACAGGGAATGTTTCCTCAAGAGAATTCCAAGGGTCTTCCTCGATTTGTTTGTGCCCAAGCTGCAGTTTCCGGTTTTCTTTATCGATGCTCATAATGATCACATCAATCTCGTTGCCCACTTTGGTGTATTCGTTCGGGTTATTAAATCTTTTGAGCCAGCTTAGATCGCTGATATGAATCATACCGCCAATGCCTGGAGAAAGCTCCACAAATACTCCATAAGGGGTGATGTTTTTAACAAGTCCCTGGTGCCTGCTTCCTTCAGGATAGCGTTCTTCGATGGTGTTCCATGGATCTTCTGTCATTTGCTTAATGGACAGACTCATCTTACGATCTTCTTTGCTCAGGGTAACTACCTTAGATTCGTATTCATCGCCGAGCTTAAAGAATTCTTTCGCGTTTATCGGTGTGTTTGCCCATGTGATTTCACTCACGTGAACAAGTCCTTCTACTCCGGGGAATATTTCAAGGAAAGCTCCATAATCTTCAATATTTACCACTTTGCCTTTTACGATTTCTCCTTCTTTAATATTTTCTGGTAAAGTATCCCATGGATGTGGTGTTAACTGCTTCAGACCAAGGCTTATTCTTTTCTTGTCATCATCAAAATCGAGAACAACCACATTGAGCTTTTGGTCAAGCTTCAGCACTTCACTTGGGTGATTGATACGTCCCCAACTAATATCTGTTATATAAAGAAGTCCGTCTAATCCTCCAAGATCAAGGAATGCACCGAAATCAGTGATATTTTTAATTGTGCCTTCCAACACTTGTCCCTTCTCAAGTTTGCCAATAATCTCTGCACGCTGTTGCTCAATATCGCTTTCAATGAGCGCTTTGTGAGATACAACTGCATTCTTTATTGCTTCATTAATTTTCACCACTTTAAATTCCATTGTCTTACCGACAAACTGATCGTAATCGGTAACAGGCTTCACATCGATTTGTGAACCGGGTAGGAAAGTCTCCATTCCAAAAACATCTACAATCAATCCACCTTTTGTTTTACTTGTCACGAGACCTGTAACGATATCACCGGTTTTGTGCATTTCAACAATTTTCTCCCAGGCTCTTGTAGTGCGGGCTTGCTTACGACTTAAGTGAAGATTACCATCTTTGTCTTCCTTTTCAGCAACCATCACTTCTACTTCGTCACCCACTTTAAGATTAGGAGTATCACGGAATTCGTTCAAGCCAACAAGGCCATCACTTTTAAATCCAATATTGATCACGACATCCGTCTTGGTCATTCCCACGACAGTACCCGTAACCATTTCATTGTCATTTATCTGCTTGAAAGTTTTATCATAGACCTCGTCGTATTTTTTTCTCTCGTCTTTGTCGTAGGAAGTAACATTTCGCTTATCTACACTCCAGTCAAAATCGTCATGTGCAGAGGCAAGTGCTACTTCATGGATTTCTACTTCGGTAGGCTGTGGCTCTGCAGCAGCTGCGGTGGAATCCACATCTGGAAATTCCGGAAACGGAACGCCTTCAATGCCACCCTGGGGCATTTCTTCAATTGATGCTTTAATCTCAGCTTCTGTCGGTTGATCCTGGCTGCTAGCTGTTTGGTTTTCTTTTGAATTATCCATATTGCATTAACAGGTAATTTTTTTATTGCTGTAACGGGCTAACCCGCGTCCTGTAAATCAGCATTTAATTAGAAAAAGATTTAGAAATAAAAAACTCCCAAAAGGTTTTTATTTTGGGAGTGCAAAGTTAATGTAATCCAGCTAAAAAGATGTTGGCAATTACAAATAATATTTCCAGGCTGGCAAGCCCATGCTGCATCGCAGTAAAGAATCGCTCTGATGAAATTTACTGACTCTTATTGATTAGCTGCCTGGCCTTGTTCCGGCCGAGGTATAGTTGGAATCCAAAGCCCAGGCTCAGATCGTTTTGATAAGTTTGATTTCCAAAACCAACGATACCATTATACTTGAGCAAAGTTTCCAGGCCAATATTTTGTGTTATGAAATATGCATAACCAGGTCCAATGGCCAGCCCGAGTCCGTTAGTACTTGAACCTCCGGAAACACTCACACCTTGTATTCCGGTATTTGCCTCAAGAAAAAGACTTCCCTTTTCAGTCATGTCGGTAGTGGCTTTGTGCAGGTAATATCGGGCGAGAGGTCCCACGCCATAATTTACAATCGTGCTGGCACCCTTTGCTGTTGACAATCCAAAACTAAGAAACCCGCCTACTGCAAACTTGTCGTGAACGAAGAAAGCGATCTTGGGATCTATACCGATTCGAAAGGCACCTCCACCACTGAGGTTCATATTGAGGTTGGCGAGGTCACTTCCAATTAAAAAATTTCCTTTTTGAGTTTGAGCGCTTAGGTTTGTGGTAAAAAAGGTAAATGCCATTAACGTAAACAGTTGAATTTCTTTCATATTCTTTTTTTGTTTCAGCTTTAAAATTTGTGCCAACATCAACTTTTCTTTAGTAAAGTTTATATTGTGAAAAGATTGTTTTTCAAAAGTGAGCATGAAAGATTTCATTAGCAGCCTTAAACAAACCCGCCTCATAAAGTCAATTATCTATTTTATAGTAGGAATTGCGAGCTATCCCGGATTGGCTATAGTAAACAGGATTAAAATTTCAGGCACCGAAAATTTAACAAAACTTCCAAAATCAAAGGTGTTATTCGTTAGTAATCACCAAACTTATTTCGCAGATGTGATTACGTTTCTCCACATTTTTTGTGCCGTGAAGTGGCGCATCCACAATAGACTAACTATTCCCTATTATCTGCTAAATCCCTTCACCCGCGTTTATTATGTGGCTGCTGCAGAAACTATGAAGAGCACCTGGATAAGCCGATTGTTTCGGTCAGCAGGTGCGATAACCGTAAAGCGTACGTGGCGTGCGGAAGGCAAGGAGCAACAAAGAGGACTTGACCCCAGTGATACGAAGAAAA
>JBDSGZ010000172.1:0-5647 GCA_039918735.1 Ginsengibacter sp. | reverse complement strand
TAACTAAACTTTTCTAATAACCATTGACAGAAAAGATCGGCGTCATCTACGGGGAGAGAAGCCATTGCATAAAAAGCTCCGCCTGGTTCGGGACAAAAAACGCCTGGAATATTATTTAGTCTTTTCACGAGAACGTCGCGGCGAAGTTGATACTCAGCCTTCGTTCCGGTAAAATAATCGGAAGGAAGATCCAAGGCTGCTTCACCCAAAATTTGACCAAACTCCGGCGGACTTAATCTTGCCTGGGCAAATTTTAATACCGTGGCAATTACCAACTTATTTTTTGTCACCAGGCATCCTATTCTTGCGCCACAGGCGCTAAATCTCTTACTTATCGTATCCACCAAAACCACGTTATCCTGAGCTCCTGAGAGCTGCATCGCGCTAAAATGTTCTCCCGAATAACAAAACTCCCGATAGGCTTCATCTGAAAATAAATACAAGTCGTGTTTCAAGACAATTTCTTTTAAAATCTCCAATTCGCTCCGGCTATACAGATATCCTGTTGGATTATTGGGATTGCAAATAACTATAGCCTTCGTTTTGGAAGTGATCTTCTTTTCGAATTCTTCTATTGGTGGTAATGCAAATCCCGTTCTAATATTTGAAGTGATGGGTGTCACCACTACCCCGGCTGCAACAGCAAAGCCATTATAATTTGCATAAAAAGGTTCAGGAATGATCACCTCATCACCGCGATCAAGACAGCTCAAAAAGCCAAATAATATAGCTTCGCTTCCGCCAGTTGTTATGATGATGTCTTCATAAGTAATATCAATGTCTACACCTGCATAATACTTCACTAACTTCCGCCGGTAACTCTCGTTTCCCGCACTGTGACTGTATGCCAGTATTTTGAAATCAGAATTTCGGACCGCAGCCAAAGCAACCGGTGGAGTCTCGATATCAGGCTGACCAATATTTAGATAAAAGATTCTAATTCCTCTTTCCTTTGCAGCGTCTGCAAATGGAACCAGTTTCCGTATTGGCGATGCCGGCATTATTTCGCCGCGATGACTTATTGAAAGCATAATGCGAAGATAAACTGACCGAATGAAAATTAATAAGATTCAGATACCGGTAAAGGAGATCTTCTTTTGCTTCGATTTTTCGAATTTAAGTTGCAATCATTTCTGAATAAAAAATTAAAGAGCAGAAGATTGATGTTGAATAATGAAGTTGATAATTTCTTCAATCATCATTTCTGCCCTATTGCAGGCATCCGCTATTTCTTCACGCGATACATTGGCGGCAAAAGATTTTTCTTTGAGTCTTTTTTTGACTCCCTTCAATTCCATGCCTTCATAGCCCTGCGGCCTCATTAAAGAATAGGCATGAATCAACCCGGAAAGTTCGTCAAATGCATAAAGCATTTTCGCCATTCGGGTTGTTGGTTCAACGCCAAAATGGCTTGGGCCGTGGGAAGCAATTGCATGTATTATTTCAGGATCAATATTTCTATGTTCAAGTTCAGCAATTATTTTCTTACAATGCTGATCAGGCCATTGGTCCCAGTCGGCGTCATGTAGTAAGCCTGCCATTTCCCAACGCCACTGATCTTCTTCTGAAAGGTGTTCTTTCTCTTTGGCCCACACCCGCATAAGATGTGCGACCTGTCGCATGTGCAATCGCAATCGTTCATTCAATACCCAATCATTCAGCAACGCATTGGCTTCATTTCTTGAAAAAACATTTCCACGATTCACAGGATCTCCAAAATTATTTCTTCCAAGTAAGAGGTTGCTCATTCGCTCAATTTCGATTTTTTCTGTTTAGTTGTTTTCAATTTTTATTAATCCATGAGTTTCATTTGTCGAAGTTCATTCCTGAGTTGCCCGGGCGACTGGAAATGAACTCCTTTTATTCCCACTGCTTCAGCACCCTTCACATTTCTCAGGCTGTCGTCTATGAAGATTGCTTCATCGGGTTCTACCGAAAATCTTTCCAATAAGGTTTGATAGATGTCGGCAAAAGGCTTTCTTGTTTTTTCTTCGCCACTCATTACAATCCCTTCAAATAGTTGCAGGAATTCAAAACGTTCGAGGGCGACCGGGAACGTTTCCGCACTCCAGTTGGTCAGTGCATACAATTTATATTTTCCAGTCTCCGCGAGTTCACGTAATATTTTTACAGTCTCTTCAATTGGACCTCCAAGCATTTCTTCCCACCTTCCATAGTAAGCCCGTATCTCTTTTTCATATTCCGGATGTTTTAATAACAGTTCTTCAGTAGCCTCCTGCAACGACCTCCCTGCATCCTGCTTTTCATTCCAGTCAGCAGTGCAAATGTTTTCAAAAAACCAATCAATTCTTTCTTCGGAGTCAAATACCTGGCTATAAACATAACGCGGATTCCAATCTATCAGCACACCTCCTAAGTCAAAAATTATTGTCGATATAGTTGTATTCATAATTATCTATTGAGCTATTTCACTGAAGTAATCCACCAGCTATTCCCATTTGAATCTTCTACGCCGCCACTCCTGCCGTAAGACTGATCAGCAACTTCGTTGATTACAGAAGCTCCATTGGCAATCGCTTTCTTAAATGTTTCATCTGCATCATCAACATAAATAAAAAGGCCCCCAGGCTGCGGTGCAAATTGTTCAGTGCTATCGGCAAACATGATCGTGTTGCCTCCTATCTGAATTTCACTATGCATGATCGTTTTTTCATCGCGCATTTGCCTGTTTCTTTTGATTTCAACCGCGTTAAAAACGTTCTCAGTAAACTCAATAAATTCCTGCGCATTTTTTAGAATCAAATAAGGCATTACTGTTTGATAGCCATCGGGGATTGATGATTTCTTATCCATATCTTTTCGATTTTTTTCAGTTAAAATAAATCTTTTCAGATTCTATCTTTTCAAAACAATGCTTAGAAATTTAGGCTCAAATTCTAAATTTCTTGTTGGGTAAAAATAAGATTTATGAAATGGATAACCTCATGCCGGTTCTTCCTGGCCAGCATCATTCTGATTAAAACAACGTGATGGGAAATTAAAAAAAGATTGAGCTATGCTTCAACTGTACTTTCCAAAAGCACATTTTCAAACTTCAATATTGCCGGAACCATATATTTCTGTTCAAGATTTAAATATTCCCATATGTAATTTGAGAATTCCTGGAGCTTTTTGAGCATCACTTTTTGAGTTGTGCATGCATTATGTGGAATGTTATAGAATTCAGTTATTTTTTCGAGTTGCTCCAACGAGTTGACAATACCGGCGTGAAAAGGAATCAGTTCTTCTAATGAAGACCTGTGTAATGATTTTAAAATGAATTTTCCATACGCTTCGTTTTTCCTGCACGCATAAATGAGACGGTCGGCATAGGGGAAAAGCTTCTCCTCTTCATAAACAAGTTGATCTCTAAGCGAACCACATAGATCCTTTACGATCGACGTCAGCGGTTCCATATGCAGAAATTTCTTTAAATGACTATCAATAAATCTATCAACATAAGCGGTAACCAATTGCATGCTTCTGTTGAAGTATTTGTGATAGACGTTGTGCACATATTCGATCAAAAAACCGGGCGACCATTGAGCCGCTAATTGATAAATAATTTCCGATTCCTGCAGTTCCTGGACAACTTCGTGCTGATCAACCGCCTTCAATTCACAGGCTTTACTAAGAGGCATTTTTCCTCCACAGCAAAAATCAATATTAAACTTACTGAACACGTCTGCAGTCCGGTAATCATTTATTACAATATCAGTCACAAGAAGATCGGGATTAATGATTCTGTTTAGCTTTGACATGTTGGAAATGATTGTTTTGGTTTAAAACGAAGTTCTAAAACTATAGGTCTTATTTCGCCAGTAATATGAGATTGCTCATAGAAACTTATGAATTTGGTCATTGATTTATTTTGATGCTATTGAAAGAATAGATTTATTAAATAGGTCTTAACTGAGCGGAACGCAATATTTGTTGGATGTGTCTCTTGACGCCTGACAATATTTATTCATTCCGCTTTCCTGTAATCTGTTTTCAATTGAGGGCTGACTTTAATCATGCCATTTCATGCAACAGTCATATCTATAACTTTTGCTATGTCGTATTTTCGTGGCATCATTTAAGTCAGAAAATTATGGTCGGAGAACTGAACGAATTACAAATAGATCACCTGCTGTTAAGCCAGGCAGTTGGGAGATTAGCCTGCACTGATGGTAATATGCCTTATGTGGTCCCGCTGACCTACATATACGAAGGCAAATCTATTATCGGGCAAACGAGAGAAGGGATGAAGCTTGATATTTTGCGCAAGAATCCGAATGTATGTTTTGAAGTAGATTCAATGACTAACATGGCTAACTGGCGAAGTGCAGTCCTTTTTGGAACCTTTGAAGAATTAGAAGGTGATGAGGCAGACAAAGCAAGAGATTATTTATTTACCCATATGTGGCCGTTGCTAACAAGTTCCACCATTCACCCCCACGAACACGAGGCGTCTGTGGCTGGTGTGGACGATACAAACCGGGTGAAGCCAATCATGTATAGAATTAATATCGACAAAAAGACCGGGAGGTACGAAAAACATTAGCACCACAGTCCCGCAAGCTTTTCACGCTTTTTATAGAAAAGTTTAATAAAATTTGGAGCTATCTATTCCTGTTGTTTGCGAAAGCCAGCATGTAGAAAGATATAGTCAGTCATTGCAACTTTCCATTTTTTGCGCTCCAGATTTCGGAAACATTTCCGTTAATTTTTTCCTATTCTAGATTCCAAATTTGTAGTTGCAAATATTGGAATACTTCTAATCCCTTATTGGTATTGGAGTCAGTTTAGGAACAAGGATTTTAAATATGATCGTCCAGGTAATAACGTAAGCAAACCCACATACAAAAAACATGATGTAATATCCTGTTTCAAGATGGCCCAATCTTTTATAATGATCAAACAACAGGCCCGCCACCTTGGCCAGGATGATACTACCTATAGCGCCTGCAAAACCGCCTATTCCAAATACGGATGCTGTGCAACTTTTAGGAAACATATCTGAAACGATAGTAAAAAAATTGGCAGACCAGGCCTGATGGGCTGAAACCGCTATTCCAATTATTATAACGGCGAACCACATATTGAAACTACCCGCCCATTGAGCAAACATCACCAGCAGCGGAAATAAGGCACAAAGAAACATAGAAGTTTTTCGTGCCCGTACAATGCCCCATCCTTTCACCTTCATATACCACATAGGCAGATAACCACCGATCACACTGCCGAAAATCGACATAATGTAAACAAGAGCAATAGGAAAGCTCACCTCTACACCAACCAGATTATATTGCTGTATCAAAAATGCAGGTAACCAAAATAAAAAGAACCACCATACACCATCCGTGAAAAATTTTCCAATTAAGAATGCCCATGTTTGTTTGTAGGTAAGCAATTTTTTCCATGAAATTTTAGGGCTTTCCTCTTTGCCATCGACAAAAGTCAGTTCTTCATTATCGCTATGAATATAATCATACTCTGTTTTAGTAAGTTTTTTATGCTTTGCAGGAACTTCATACATTCTAAACCAGAAGATCAACCAGAATAAACCAATGGCTCCTGTAACTATAAACGCCATTTGCCAGCCGTAATGAACCGCTATCCATGGGACGGTAAGTGGCGCAAGAATCGCGCCTGCAGTTGTCCC
>JBDSGZ010000171.1:0-5933 GCA_039918735.1 Ginsengibacter sp. | reverse complement strand
TCATTTCCGGGGGAATACCAAAGAGTTAGCTTTGTTTTTTTACCACTCTGGTCATTCAGGTCAAAAGAATGCTTGCGCATGGTGCCATCTGAAAAGGCGACTTCCTGGAGTTTGTGTATTTCTTCGGAAGAAACAAAATTTTTTACAATTACATAGCCATCCCTTTCGTAGGCTTCAGCCTGGCTGGACGATAATTTAAGATTTGCCATATTAAAATATTGATCGGTCAAAAAAAGATTAGACAAGCTTTGTATAAAAGTAAAATTATTGCTTCATAAATCACTCGCAGATTTGGATATTTTGGGTGAGACTGGCAAAAGGATAGGTGATAGACTAAAGGAATAGTTTTGCTTCAATGTGTAGGCTTCCCCAATATCTGCCATTCGCTCTTTAGTTTGTCACAATTCTTTTCATCACTTTAAATATGTAATCGACATCAGAAATTATCATGATGGCAAACATTGAAAGTGAAATGATACTTATGATCCAATAAAAGAAATAAGGAAGCCCCCAGGATGTATCATTGTGCAAATTGATAAACAGGTCGAGGTTTTTAATCAATGCAAACAATGGAATGATGTAGATAATTATCTGGGTTATTATTTTCAATAACAAATAAACGAATGTCCCAAGAAGCCCTTTTATTCTATTGGGTTTATCGTCTCCAAAAAATTAGTTTGAGCCTTGTAGAAATTGTGCAATAGGAGCGACCCTGTTAAATGTTGGAGTTACGATAGAGTCGAATATATCCTGGACATGAATTTTTTCTATGTATTTCTTGTCTTCAGATTTATTGTCAATTACTTTTTGAATTAATTTTCTTGTTCGATGTGCTTGTAGAAATGCCGATGCAAAAGCAATTGAAGTCACACAAATCATGAGCAATACAAAAGCATTGAAATCAATAAAATCTACTTTGCCAAGTGAAAATGGTAAATCAATTTTTTCAGTTGTATTTATATTGTTCAGGTGCGAGATGGAAACGATAGAAGAAAGCATCAGGAGTAGCCAATACTTGTTTGAAAGTTTAGCTTGTGTAGAAAATCCATCTGACAGTTCTTTTAAAAGTTGAAACTCTTCCATGGTGTTGTTTTGGTGATAATTATGTGTCTCCAGTTTTCTAAAAATCTATTTTCAACGCTGAAGCATTTATGCAGTTTGGTAGTTCGTCGCGGTGTCTGCCTCGCCATAATTCATCAGAACCAACGGGCAACCCGTCCTAAGTTTGATTTTGCAAAATATCATTTTATCTCTTCATGTTCATCAATAGATATTGCGGCGTTACTTCATTTGACAATAGCCACGCAAATAGCTCCCACCTTCTGGATGGATTACTTTCTGTACCTCCATTGCTTTCGATATAATTTCTTACTAATTCCAAACCAAACGTGTAGTTGATTATATAGCTTTGATATTTTTTTATAAAAGAAAGAGAACGATCCACATCCTTTTCCTCCGTGAGTCCATATTCAATAAGCCAACGACGAGCCGCCGCTTCTGTCATTTTTCCATTTAATAGTCTTCTGCAGATTTCAATGCGTACGTCAGACAATTTTCCTTTAACTGCCAAAGCCTCGAAATACCTTGTTATCCCTGTGGTGTCCAGGCTTGCCAATGGTAACAATTGCTCTTTTATGAACTTCCATTTTTCTGCCGTCGGATATGCAGCTTCAATTCCATAATTAGCACTGCCTTCCGCTATCAGCGACTGCGGAGAGAATAACGGATAAATGGAAATTTCTATCCAGCCTTTATCGTTGTATAGGTTTTTTTCTAAAAGAATATTGTAAACATGGTGACCCGGATAACCCTCATGACTTGCGAGGTCTATTACACCGCTTACACCCCAATTAACGTCAGTGTTGAATTGCATCAAACTTTTAAAATTTCCCTGGTACCAGTTGTAACCTCCCCATGGCTTGTTGGTTTTATATTCCAATTCAAAATTTTCGGAAGCAGGAAGTTGAATGTGTTCAAGCGTTCTCCTTTTGCTCTCTGCAATCGTAGTTTTTATTACTGTATCCAGTTTTTCTTTGGGAATAATAAACCTGCTTTCGAGTTCATGAAACCGTGCACTCACGCTCCCTTCACCTGGAAGGGCATCATTTAATTGATCTAATACCCGCTTGAAATAGACTTCATTATGCACAGGTGGTTCTACACCAAAAAGTTCTTTTACTTGTTGCTCAAAAGAGCATTGCTCACCAGCAAACATTTTGATACGCCGGCCAAAGGCGGTTAATTGGCCATTTAACCAGTTGGCTCTTTTACTTATTGAGGCATCTTCTGAATTGATAAGGGGAGTAAGCTGAACCTGAAGAACTTTTGTAGCATGTAGAAAACTATCCTTTGGAAAAATGGCTTGTTTCTCCGATACAGGTTTTAGCGAATCGGGCCCATAATATGCATCTACAAAGTTATCATCGTATTGTCCTATTGACAGTCCTAAACGAACATAGTCAACAGCAATTTTATCCAAATCAGAAATACTGATTTTTGCTTTGGTGTTCTGCGCAAAACTGTAGGCAGGTAATAATAACCAAAGTAAAAAATAATACCTCATTAGTAACGATGCGAGATTCGATTTTAAATAAATTCATTTACCGGTAAGTGCGCAATGCCCTGGTGTCTCCCATTTCCGCCAGCAGTTTTTTTAATCCCGCAAGGTTTCTTTCCAGCACTACTTTTACATCTTCGTTTTCCGTATGCCCGAGGATACCTATCGATCCATTGAAACCGGAGGCTTTTAATTTTTTCATCAGTGTTAGTTCATGGTCGCCTTCTCCAAGCGGAAGAATATTAAATTCATTTCCTCTCATGCCATTTAAGTTCACGGCTCGCAGGTAAGGTTTGGTAATTTTTAATATATTATCAAAATCATCAACCTGCGCATGACCGTGATGGAAGTTGTAAACAATGCCCACATCTGTCAGACCGGAAGCTTCAATAATTTTTACTTCATTCGCCGGTTCTCCAAACCAGTCTTCATGATTATACAAAGCCACAATGCAGCCGATTTCAGCCGCACGTTTATGAATATATTGAATAGTCTTTGCCGCCTTTTGTATCTTTTCTTCATCAGTCAGGCCATCGAAAAAATTGCCAGGAAAGCTTACCCATAAGGCTGTTTTTGTATTGGTCTTCGCCAACGTTTTAAGAATGGTTTCACTGGCTTCATCCAGCGGTTGATCCTTGTTATCATTTACCCAAAACCAAATTCCTTTCAAAGCGATGTGGTATTTTTTTAAGGTCGCAAATTCATGCTCCATGTTTGGTAAATCTTTTTCCCTCCAATCATAAACAAAGGATTTGATGCCAAGATCATTTAACATGGCCGCCCGCTCTTCCGAAGTCCTTTTTTTACTGTCATATGGAACAATACACCATGCAAGCAGGTTGTTTTTCGAAAACAGCAGGTCGTTCCCTCTTGAGGAGGTTTGGGATTTTGCAACGAAACTGCTTGCCACAAGGAGAATAACGGCTAAGCTTACAGGCAATTTATTATTCATGCTCATGTTGTTTAGGAGATTAAAACCTTGATACCTCATTCTAAGGGTAAGTAAAAATTTAGTTTGCGCTTTTTTGAGAATTATTTATTCAGCAATTTATCGGCTGCCAGTACCATGAACATCAGGTTTGAGCTTCCACCTCCCAGTACATATTCTGTTTGCTGCCACAAGTAAGGCCATTCCAGCAGTTCGGGAAAGTCAGGCCTGATAAGGGCTGTGCCGGATGCCACGCCGCCAGGAGCAAATAAGTGATCGATTTTCAATGAAATTTTATTTTTGAAGTTACTGAATTTGGCCCAAAGAAAACCGATTGACTGTCATCTATCATCGACTTTTTTTATTATTGGAATTAGACCAAATGAATATGCTTTTAGAAAAGCTTTTGGCTGGAAGAATTTTTTTTTGTAAGACGAGACCCAACTTCAGGCTTGTTCCTAACTTTGTTGCGTCGGCTTGTATTTCACGGTCAATAATTCTATAAGAACTGAAATGAATAAGCTAAAAAATATCATGGCAACCGTGTATGAATAGATGATTTTCATCTTTGCAGAAATGACAGAAGCGGGAACCCAAAGCCTCGAAGCCTGCCCTGGGCCTCCTAAAAACTTTTTGAGAATGTCTGCATCAGTCATATAGGGATGTGCCAGTTTTAATGAATCTCCGAGGGGCATGAAATTCTTTCCTTTGATATAATAAGCCGCCTTACCGCTAAAGCCGTTGTAAAGAAATGTATTCGATTGAAAATAGGAAATGTGAAATGCGAGCGCTGCGATAAATAATATAAAAAGTGAAATACAGATGAGCTGTAACCGTGATCTTAATTTATTCTGCACTTTGCTTTTTAATAACGTTATCACCAGCAAAGAACTCAACAATAAGCTTATTGCAGCAATGACGATGAATTGTGGTCGCAATGAATGAATTCCAAATATGCCGGTTGTTAGCGCAACCAATAAAGTACCGATTGCCATCATTAAAATAATCCTGTATCGCAGAATTTTATTTAAGATCGGCCTATCGCTGTCATCATATATGTGCTTCTTCTTAATCGCTTCGGCAAGATGCCTGATGTCATACTCAAAATTAGTTTCACTCACCGAAACGGATTGCTTTAGTAGCAATGGTGCGAGGCTCGCAGGAAGTAATGTTTGAGAAGGCATCGCAATATTATCAAAGAGAATAGGTATCACGCGGATGTTCCTGCTTAAAGCAGTTTCTATTTCAATCCTCAAAAGATCTTCGGGATTCTGTAATCTTTGCACGCCTTTTTCATCCTGGGAATTCACCCAGTTTTTGCCAATGATCACCAGCAATACCTGGCATTTCTTTAAAGCTTCACTGATCACTTTACGGTAGTCTTCACCGGCCTTTATTGTATTGAAATCTTTAAATATTTCTTTTGATGGAAAATAATGAGAAAGCCTGTCATATAGCAATTGAGTATTCCACTTACTATCTTCTTTTCGATAGCTTATAAAGATGTTAGTTGACATAAATCATAAATCAATATTTTGAAATTACGCACCAAATTCAATGGATAACAATTATGGTAAAAGAAAAATTAACCGGTAGGTAGGATGTGGATCGAGCAAATTCATGATGGTCCACTTTTCATTTGGGTCCTTGTGTGCATCATATAAATCCTCTGTCGCAGAGAATACCTTATTCGTCTTCGGATCTGTAATGGTAAATTTAAATCTTGCAGGAGCGAAATAGCTATGTACCGTAGATGCAGGGTCGGGAATATGTTCCCACGCATCAACATCATCCGCCAATGCAGGTATCACGTATGATACATCGTAGGTTCCCATTTCCGGATCCTTGTTACCACTCTGAACAAGACTCCGGCGAAAAACATAAATATTGAATTTGCGGGGATCATCATCACTCAACACACTTTCATACTCTTCATTATTATCCGGAGAAGGATTATAAGAAGCAAAAGAATAAATGAATGTATTGTTATAAAAAAAAGAATTGTCCCATGACGGCGGCATTTGTAATTTTTTATCAGTGATGCCGGATAAAAGAATATTCATATCCGCCATCAAAGAATAGATATGCCTGATGTCTTCGCCCGAAAGCGAGGAGCTATGATTACATTTTGCAAGTACTTTGTTAAGCGCATTGGTTTCCATCGTAAGCGTTGAAACCGTTTTTCTGCTGGTATGCCTGATTTTTCCTATAGCCCGTTTATTGAGGTCAGTCAATTCTGGTAACAGGCTTTTGATAAAAGAATAGCTTTTCTCATTTGCCATATCGGAAACCTTAAAACCAGTAGAATTAAAAGTCATGGCGAGCGTATCCAGTTGCAGAGCCGCGCTTGCAAAAAGATTATTCACTTTACCATCGGGGTCTTTGTCTATTCTGAACTGCTGGTTTACCGATCTGTTATTCTTGGAAGGAGGATTGGGAAAATTGGGT
>JBDSGZ010000170.1:0-3949 GCA_039918735.1 Ginsengibacter sp. | reverse complement strand
AGCTCAAAGCTCTTTAATGACGGCTGTAATTTGGTGCTTCTTTTGTTATTTCTACATTATGTGCGTGACTTTCGCGCATTCCGGCATTTGTAATTCGAATAAATTGGGCTTTTTGAAGATTGGCAATATCTTTGGCTCCGCAATAGCCCATGCCCGCTTTCAACCCGCCCGTGAACTGGTGAACCACTTCGTATAAATATCCTTTGTATGCAATACGCCCTTCAATACCTTCAGGAACATATTTTTTTGATTCTGCTTCGCCCTGGAAATACCGGTCGCTGCTTCCCTGTGCCATCGCGCCTAATGATCCCATACCTCTGTATTGTTTGAATTTTCTTCCTTCGTAAATAATCGTTTCTCCCGGACTTTCTTCGGTGCCCGCAAAAACGCCACCCATCATCACACAGTCTGCTCCTGAAGCAAGTGCTTTCACCATATCACCTGTGTAGCGTATGCCGCCATCAGCAATAATTCCTACGTTTTTATTTTTCAGTGCAGATGCCACTTCAAGTAAGGCGGTTATCTGAGGAACGCCTGCCCCCGCTACGATCCTGGTAGTGCATATTGACCCCGGCCCGATACCTACTTTTATAGCATCTGCACCCGCATCTGCCAATGCTTTTGCACCACTACCGGTGGCTACATTTCCGGCAATAACGTCTAAATTTTTAAATTGCTTTTTTATTTTTTTCAAAGCGTCTATGACGGGTTTTGTATGCCCGTGAGCGCTGTCAAGACAAACTACATCTACTCCTACCTTTTGTAAGGCATCCACCCTGTCAAGGATATCCGACGTGATACCAACACCTGCACCTACCAGCAGTCTTCCGAACGAATCTTTGGTAGCGTAAGGATGATTGTGAACCTGCAAAATATCACGATAAGTGATCAGTCCTTTTAAAATCCCCTTCTTATTTACAACCGGTAATTTCTCAATTTTATATTTTCTTAAAATGATTTGGGCTTTCTTCAGGTCGGTTCCTTCTGGCGCTGTTATCAGATTTTCAGAGGTCATTAGTTCGCTCACTTTACGATTCATATTATCTTCAAATCTCAGGTCGCGATTGGTTAATATCCCCACCAGTTTTCCGTCGTTATCAACGATAGGTATTCCGCCTATTTTATTTTCTCTCATTAACATTAATGCATCGCCAATGGTCGCGTCCAGCCTTAAAGTAACCGGGTCCAGGATAAGCCCACTTTCACTTCGTTTCACCTTTCGCACCTGCGCGGCCTGCATTTCAATGCTCATGTTTTTATGCAAAATCCCCAGTCCGCCTTCCCGTGCCAGCGCAATCGCGAGATTGGCTTCCGTAACGGTGTCCATCGCAGCACTAAGCATCGGAACGTTCAGCGTTATGTTTTTTGTGAGTTGCGTTTTTGTATCTACATCGCGGGGAAGTACTTCGCTATAAGCGGGAATAAGAAGCACATCATCGAAGGTCAAACCTTCACCAAAAAACTTGTTTGGAGTTGTAGTTAGTTTATTTATTGTAGCCATGTGCAAAGATAATGTCCCGGCTGATAAAGCTGAAATAAAATCCCCGACTGAATTGTCAACAGGCAATTAAGGACTGAGCTTATACATTTTTCCCGGCATGGAAATAACCACGTTCTGCATTTCGAGCATCAGCAGTGCAGCGGCCACAGAGCTGCTGTTGAGCTTGCTTTTAAAATAAATTTCATCGATGTGCACCTGTTCCTGGGATTGCAATATTTCCACCACCACTTTTTCATCCGGTGTCAGTTCAATGAATAATTCTTTTTGTTTTTTTGCCTTTGGCTTTTTTGAAACTTTCCATCCCATGTTTTCAAGAAGATCATCTCCCGAGGTAATGAGTGCGGCTTTATTATTTCGTATTAAATAATTGCATCCCTCACTTTTAGTATCGTTCACTCTACCAGGAAATGCGAAAACATCTTTATTGTAACCGTTAGCAAGCTCGGCGGTAATCAATGAGCCACCTTTTATTCCCGTTTCCACAACAATGATGGCATCGCTAATGCCTGCAACAATCCTATTCCTGGAGGGAAAGTTTTGCCTTTCGGGTTTCGTTTGTCTTCGAAATTCTGTGAGCAGACCACCATTCTCTATCATTTGTTTCGCCATAGAAGAATTTTGCGAAGGATAAATCATGTCAAGTCCGTGGGCTAGAACACCTATGGTTGAAAGGCTGTGTTTGATCGCAGATTTATGTGCGGCGGTATCAATTCCAAATGCAAGTCCGCTCACAACAATGACGTTCTCTGTAGAAAGATCTTCAATGAGTTTTTCGGTAATGCTTTTTCCATAGTCGCTATCGTTTCTTGTTCCAACAATCGCAACTATTTTTGAATGATTCAAGTCTGCGTTTCCTTTGAAATACAGGAGGGACGGACTGTCATAACAATTCAAGAGTCGCTGCGGATAATTCTTATCTGTTAAGAACAGAGTGGTGATTTTATATTTGTCAATAAAGACGATTTCTTTTTCAGCCTGATCAAAAAGATTAAAATGCTTTATGGAATTTGCCCTTACTGAACCAATTCCCTCTAATCCTTCGAGGTCTTTTTTCTTCGTTTTAAAAACTGATTCAGCATCTCCGAAAAAATTTACAAGTGCCTTCGCATGAACATCGCCGATGTTAGGAATGAGAGTCAGTGCAATTTGGTATAGAAGATCTTTATTCATGATAGCGAAAGCGGCTATGTCTTTTTACTGGGACTATTTTTTTGATGATGAGATTTTCCAGTGTTTTTAAAATTGACTCCGATGAAGCTTTAACTAAAGAAGAATGAGAAGCAGCATTTGTTCATGAGGACGGACAAAAGAATTAATAATAGTTTTAGTTTCTTAGTTTATGTTTTTCCTATCTGGAAGGAATGAATTTTCTAAATACTCTCATTTAAAAAAATTCGTCATTGCCAGTGGAAACCAATCCAAGAATCTACCGCATCTTTCGGATTTTAAAGTTAATGGTTTTGGAATTTAATTACTGATCACTCTCAACTCTGTACGCCTGTTTAATGCCCTTCCTTCTTCAGTACTATTATCTGCTATCGGGCTCGCGTCACCATATCCTTTGAAAGTCACCCGTTCATTTTTTACACCTTTACCCAGGAGGTAATTTACTACCGCTACAGCTCTGCCGGTCGATAGTGAAAGATTATCTGCAGCTTTGCCGACATTATCAGTATAGCCACTTATTTGAATTTTTAAATTTGGATTTTCATTTAAAAGCCGCACAACATTATCAAGTTCGTTGATCGATTCTGGTTTTAATTCTGTCTTCTTAGTATCGAAGAAAACATTCTTTAAAACAATCCTCGCGTTTGCCTCTATGGGTTGTAGCGGTATATCAGCCTGGAATACGGAGTCAGACGAAGCCTCACTGATATTGTAATTTTCAGAATAGAAAAGGTAGCCCTTGCGTTTTACATTGAATGCATAATCTGTTCCTACCGGAAGGGTAACAAGATAATTTCCGTCTTCATCGGTTTGGATTTTAGTAACCGTTTCATGACTTTTTACATTCGCTAATTCCACCGAGGATGGCAGTCCCTGGCCGGTCTTCTGATCATAAACTCTCCCTTTTACCCACAATGTTTTTAATGGTCGAATGTCTTTTCTCAGTTCAAAAGTGTAAATGTCTAGGCCGCCTTTTGTATCTGCTCGGTCGCTGGAGTAATAGGCTGTTTTTCCATCAGAGGTTACCACAAGCGAGCCTTCATCATCAATCGTGTTGATCGGATAGCCGAGATTTTCCGGTGTGCTCCATTTTCCTCCTGACAACTTCCTGGAAACAAAAAGATCGGGTTTGTCGCTATACCCCGGATGTCCATTTGAATTGAAGTAAAGTGTTTGGTTGTCGGCATGAATGAACGGGGTACTTTCATCCCCCGAAGTATTTATTTCTGCTCCCAGGTTTAGAGGTTCTTCCCATTGCCCCTGTTCATTCCGGTGACAAAC
>JBDSGZ010000169.1:0-13815 GCA_039918735.1 Ginsengibacter sp. | reverse complement strand
TGCATTCATTGCGTTCTCAAATGAATCCTCATTTTATTTTCAATAGCCTAAACAGCATCGAAAATTTTATGATGCAGAATGAAAAGAGAAAAGCCAGCGACTACCTGCACAAATTTGCACTGCTAATAAGGACGATCCTGGAAAGCAGCCGCAAAGAATTGACGCGCTTTTCATCTGACATCGAAGCACTAAAACTTTATGTAGACCTGGAACAAATGCGATTTAACCATAAATTTTCTTACACTGAAAATATAGCTCCTGAGTTGATTTCAGGAGATTACTATGTGCCATCGCTATTGATACAACCTTATATTGAAAATGCAATTGTTCATGGAATTGCACACAGTGATCGAAAAGATCTCAGGTTATCTTTGTCAGTATTTTTAGAAGAAGACTATATTAAATATGAGGTTACGGATAATGGGATTGGTAGATCCAAGTCTGAAGACTATAATAAGCTGAATAGGCTTTATCATAAAAGCGTTGGATTAAAGATCAGCGAGGATAGAATTCAATTGCACAACAAACAGCAAAACGCCAATGGATCGATAAAAATCTCTGATCTTTATGATGATGAAAACAAACCAGCCGGCACACTGGTAGAAGTAAAAATAAAAGCCCGATAAAATGGAAAAGATCAAGGCAGTGATAATAGATGATGAACTCAACAGTCTTCAAAATCTGAGGCAAAAGATTGAAGAGTTCTGCCCACAAATTCAGGTTTTAGCCTCCACGCAGAAACCAGAACAAGGCATTTTGATCATTAAAGAAATGAGACCCGACGTAGTTTTTCTTGACATTGAAATGCCCCGTATGAGTGGGTTTAGAATGCTCGAACAAATCGGTGAGTATGATTTCGATATCATCTTCACCACTGCATACAACCATTATTCTATTGATGCTATTCGCATAAGTGCGTTTGACTATCTCGTGAAACCCATTGGGATCGATGAACTTCAAAAGGCAGTGGAAAGGCTGGATAAAACTTTCAACAGGCATACAAAAGAAAAGATAGATATCTTAAAAAGATCTTTAGATGAGAACAAAAACCAGGAGGATAAAATAGCGATATCTACCACAGAGGGAATTGAATTCATCTCCATAAAAAATATCCTTCATATCGATTCAAAATCGAACTATAGTAAAATTTATTTATCCGAAGGAAAAACCTTGCTCGTATCAAAAATTCTCAAGGACTTTGAAGAGATCCTGACGCCTTACAACTTTTACCGGATACATAATTCACATCTCATTAATCTTACCCATATCAAAAAATACATCAGGAGCAAAGGAGGGCAAGTAATGTTGCAGGATGGGACTCTCATCGATATTTCACGCCGGAAAAAAGAAGAGTTTTTAAAGATGATTAGCGGCTGATACGCCCTGAACACCTGCTTTGCAGTGAATCAAAGCAATTCTAATAACGATCACAGCAACCATCTACGGCAAAGCCGCTGGCAGACCCTCTTATCAATGTACTAATTGGTGTGTTTGTTTAATGACCCCCATTACAAACGTGCTTTGCACATGTCCCATATTTTCTAACTGGCTAAGGGTATTCACGTGAAAATCATAATAACTGTTCATATCCTCACAAACGACTTTCAGCATGAAATCAAATTCTCCCGAAATACTGAAGCATTCTACTATTTCATTTAATTCCTGGATCGACTTTATAAATTTTACTCCTGCATTCTTGCTGTGTTGTTTCAAGGATACGTAACAAATCACCATTAACCCTTTTTTTACTTTCTCGTGATCGACCAGCGTGGCATATTGTTTAATAACTCCTGAGTCTTCCATCCTTTTAATGCGCTCGTGGACGGGAGTCGTACTGAGGTGGACTTTACCGGAAATCTCTTTAATGGTGATGCGTGCATTTTTCTGCAAAAGGTGCAGGATGGCGAGATCTTTGCTGTCTAATTCTATTCCTTTGGATGAGGTTTTTTCTTTTTGACTGCTTTCTGGCATTGTTCTTTATACGTTTATTCTTTTTATTGGATGAAAATAAATCTTTTATCCTGAATTGCAGGTTTTATGTAGGAATTTTTACTACTGTTAGCTAAATTTGCTCTTCTAAAAAATTAAATATGTCTACAACCACAAAAAATTCGATTGATTTTAGTCTCAAACACAAAGTAAAAGATATGAGCCTTGCTGAGTGGGGCCGCAAAGAAATCTTACTTGCAGAAGCTGAGATGCCTGGATTAATGGCATTGAGAAAGGAATTCGGAAAGCAAAAACCATTGAAAGACGCTCGTATTGCGGGATGTCTTCACATGACCATTCAAACCGCCGTGCTCATTGAAACTTTAATTGAGTTGGGCGCAGAAGTAAAATGGAGCTCTTGTAATATATTTTCGACCCAGGACCAGGCAGCAGCAGCCGTTGCGGCAAAGGGAGTGGGGGTGTTTGCATGGAAAGGCCAAACCCAGGCTGAGAGCGACTGGTGCATTGAGCAAACGTTATTTTTTGGAAGTGAAGATCGCCCCCTGAATATGATTTTGGATGATGGCGGAGATCTTACAAATATGGTTTTTGACCAATACCCCGAGCTGATCCAGCATATAAAGGGCTTATCGGAGGAAACGACTACCGGTGTTCACAGGCTTTATGAAAGAATGGAAAAAGGCACACTACCCATTCCTGCAATTAATATCAATGATTCGGTGACAAAGTCAAAATTTGATAACAAATATGGATGTAAGGAAAGCCTGGTGGATGCAATCAGGAGAGCTACTGATATTATGATGGCAGGCAAAGTAGCAGTCGTTGGTGGCTATGGCGATGTCGGCAAAGGCTCTGCAGCCAGTTTGCGAGGTGCGGGTGCCAGGGTGATTGTGACCGAGATTGATCCTATTTGCGCATTACAGGCCGCAATGGATGGTTACGAAGTGAAGAAAATGATCGATGCTGTAAAAGAAGCGGACATCATTGTGACCGCTTCCGGTTGCCGCGATCTTATAAGAAAAGAGCATTTTCTGGCAATGAAAGACAAAGCGATCGTTTGTAACATTGGGCATTTTGATATTGAAATTGATATAGCCTGGTTGAATGATAACTATGGCAAAACAAAGGATACCATTAAGCCGCAGGTTGATAAATACACGATCGAGGGAAAAGACATTATTGTTCTTGCAGAAGGGCGTCTTGTGAATTTAGGTTGTGCTACAGGTCATCCAAGTTTTGTAATGAGTAATTCTTTTACGAACCAGGTATTGGCGCAGCTCGAATTGTGGTTGAACAATGACAAATACGAAAACAAGGTTTACGTGCTTCCAAAACATTTGGATGAAAAAGTAGCTCGTCTTCATTTAAGCAAAATTGGCGTAGTGTTGGAAGAGTTAACAACTGAACAGAGCAAGTACCTTGGTATCGCAAAAGAAGGTCCTTATAAGCCTGAAATGTATAGGTATTAGAATATTCAGGTTTCGTATTGTGAAGTAGTTGTTAACCTTAGTGAACAAAAAAGAAAAGCGAAGGAAATAAACAAAAACAGCGGTAATATTGTTAGAAGGACTAAACTTGTCTTAAATTGAATTAATTTAATATTCGATTTAGTTATCTTCAAAGAAAACTTAACCTAAAAAAATAAATAATGAGAACAGGAAGACCAAGAGAAAGGGCCATTACTCTCAGAGATGGCTTTTACATAGAGATTTATAACTCACCTGATGGCAAAGGACTTAAGCTTAGGAGCGACAGCGAAGAAGCGATGGAGCTTGCAGCAAAGCAGTATTCACGGTTTAAAAAGGTGGTGATTCTTGGTGAATATAAAAACGGGGTGAAGTTAACGGCGGCAAACGCCTGATTCTCATTTAGGCAGGTAAAAGTTGCTTGAAGGGAGATTAGTCTTTATCTCTTTATTTTAAAGTAATCAATACTGCCATTTTTCGACGGCGTATGTGTCTAAACGATATTAAAAAACCCACATCTGTGGGTTTTTTTGTGCTTATATTTTGTTCAATGTCAGGATGACGTGAAAACTTCATTTCATGGATAAGAAAACAATTCCCTGCAAAATAGGATTAGTCGTTTCTTGATTCATCATTATTCCTGCCATTTCTTTTGAATAAAGAAAAATTACTTTCACCAAATTTATAGCTGAACGTCACTTTGAAACTCCTGGTTCTCCACCTTCTGTATGATTCCTGGTAAAAAGATTCCGTATCGTAAATCACTCCATAACGTCTCGTATTTAAAACATCATTTATGCTGAATGTGACAGAACCTTTATTGTTTTTAAATAAATCTTTCCTCAATGCTAAATCAGAATCGAATTGCTCAAGCCTTTTTCCTTGCGGAATAACCCTGGGCGACTCATATTGGCCTGTCAACTGGAAACTTAGCTTATTGAATATTGAAGGACTTTCGGTTTCAATCTTGTAATTCACTGTAAACTTTGTGCTCCAATTAAAGCCCTTGTTGCTAAGGTCTTGTTTGCCTACGGCTGCTTTCACGGTTCTATAATTGAGGCTGAAAGAGGGAGTAAAATCAAAATTTTTGGTCAATTTTTGCTGCAAAGTAAGTTCTAAGCCAAGCCTGTTCGTGCTTTCGGCATTTATATAAGTATTAAGAATGGCGTTTGGATCCACTGCAGCATTATTTAACTGGCCATATTGTGCGCTTGTGATTGTATCGCTATACTGTGTAATATCCTGCTGAGTATTCCTGTAATAAACAGCTCCCAAAAAGTTACTCCTGTCTTTAAATGTTTTACTATAATTGAATTCGAGAGAATTCGTGAATTCAGGTTTCAGTGCCGGGTTACCCTGTTGAATATTTAAGGGATCATTGATATCAATAAATGGATTCAGTTGCCAAAAGTTAGGGCGGCGAATACGACGGGAATAATTAAGTTGAATTTCTACACTTTCACTCAACTTTTCTGAAAGATAAAGGCTTGGGAAAAGCGCGTCCCAAAGATTTTTAAAATGGGCTGGATATTGATAACCAAATGATTTGGCACTATCAATTAATGTCCCGGTGAACTTTGAATATTCACCGCGCATACCTGCCTGGTAGCCAATTTTACTGATCTTTCCAGTGTAAGTGAAGTAGAGTGCCTGCACTGATTCTGAATATTTATAGTTATTGCTCAGCGGCAATTTTGTTTCCACACCATTTAACAATGCAAAAGAATTAAACTGGCTTTCATAATTATTTGTGAAGCTTCTAAACCCTGACTCAATCTTTGTGTTTTCGTTAATGGGATTTACATAATCCACTTTGGCTGTTAGCTGGTTATTATTGTTCGATCCATCGTTTAGAACGTTATTAGGTGCACCATAGATTGATCCGTCTGGGTTATAAAATATGTTTAAAATGGTCGCATTATTCTTTACATCGCCATAGCTTACATCTACACTCGCGTCAATTTGCTTTCCTTCCTTTGGAAACTTGTGGGTAAAGTTTCCCGAGGTATGATACCGGTTAAATTGGAACCAGCTATCAGAAGTTCTGTCTCCATACTTTTCTAATATCTTGCCATTATTAAGATATTGTTGATCTTGTATTTCAGTATTAGAAAAACGGCCTTGAACCGCGCCCTGCGACAATGTCAAAGTATTCCTATTGTCTATAAAAAAATCAAATCCACCTCTCACCGATCTGAAATTCCGTGAACGTTCATTCACTGAATTTTGATTAAAATAGTCTTCGACAATTCCATCAACTTTATTTCTTCTGTAGCTTTCGCTATTGGCCTTTCCTCCTGATTCGTTATAATTTCCGCTTACAAAGAAATTGAACTTGCCTTGACGAAGATTTATGTTGGCATTCGCAGAAAATATTCCCTGTGTACCTAATGCAGTCGATACTATGCCGTTGAGCCCGACTCTTTTGTTCTTTTTAAGAATAACATTTATGATGCCGCCCGTACTGGACGCATCATACTTTGCAGAGGGGTTGGTAATAAGTTCAACACGATCGATGTTGTCAGAAGGTATTTGATCAAGGGTGAGAATAGTTGGCCGGCCATCAATAAAAATTGTCGGAGTTGAGTTTCTTAATTCAATATTTCCGTCGACGTCCACTGAAAGGGATGGAATATTTTTCATTACGTCGAGAGCAGTGCCGCCTTTGGAAGAAAGGCTTTTATCCACATCAAAAACCTTTTTGTCAATTCCCATCTGCAATGCAGGCTTATCAATCACAACAGTCACTTCAGCAAGCCGCTGGGCTGCACTTGTCATAATTATATTTCCAAGATCCTTTTTAACGTTATTGGCCGGTCCATTTTCAGTCGCCCCAAAAGAGACATCTTCCCGATGAACTGTGTAGCCGACTGAAGATACCAACAGGTGAAGATTTCCGGATGCCTTAACATTTTGAAAATTAAAATCACCATTGGGTTTACTCAACATCGCTGCTATCACAGAATCTTTTACTTCATTTGTGACCGAATCTTTAACATCTACCATCAATTGTATGGATGCCGCCTGTATCGGCTTTTTAGTTTCAAAATCAATCACTTTACCATATAATCTATTGGTGCCAGGAACGAGGACGACTTCATCGCTTTCGGGTAGTGGCTCTTTTTCTACCTGAGCAAATAATGCCGAACTTGTAAGAAATAAAACAATTGATAGGAAAAATATCCTCATGATAAAAATTTTAAGGGCACAGAAATCTCGTAAGGAAAACAGAACAGTAACAACTTTGTTCCAGCAAAAGTTGAATTACGTTCGTTTGCAATGGGAATGGCAGGACTATCGCCAGACCAAAACCACACTATCATTCTCCATCAAGCTTGCCAATGTTTAGATTTTTGATAATTCTTTAGACGTTAAACTTTAATAAAACCCGTGCTTAATATTTAATTTGACAAAACTTTTTGGATTGAGAGAAAGTCCATCTGTCAAAAATTTTCTGAGAAAGTATTTTAGATTTTAAAAAACTCTTGCAATAATGGAAAATAACAAGCAAAGAATTGATATAGTAAATATGGTTCTTGAAGAATGCATTATTGCTTACCCAACGTCTTCCTTTATAATTAGTTTATATAAGCAATACCAACAGCGCGGAAGCCTAAGCAAAAAACAATTACAAGGCTTGCACAGTAAGGCTTCAAAAATAGAAGGAATAGTGCCTGGAAAATTGGGAACGCTCGAAGCAATTATAAAAAAAATGCCGACAAGGTACAAGTCGGACTTGCCGGAACCTCTGCCTGTTTTTGAAAAAGACAAATTTGCGGGTGAGATGATCTACTCAATTCTTGAAAAATATCCTGGTCACAAAAGAGTGCTATATCTAAAGATAAAGTTTGAAAACAATGATGTTTTATCGGCTGCAGAAAATGCAGAGTTAAAAAAATTTAAAAAAATATTACTCTTAAGATTAAAAAAAAGCCGGTAAACACCGGCTCAATTAACGAATATTTAATAAAGTAAAAAGCTATTCTCTATTTCTATCTTCCTACTACTTTGTATTGAATTGAATTTCCATTTACTTCTTCTTTAAAATAAACTCCATCCGGAGAAACATATAACTTCTCTCCGTTGAGAGTAACGACTTTTACTCCATCAGGTAACTCGGAAACCGCATCGCCATTCTGAAAGTTTGATTGTGGAATGTTAAGGTTGCTATTATCATTCTCCTCGTATGTATTGTTTATTTCACCGTTTTTCCCAACAACCACATAGATCCTTTTACCTTTTGAATTCCTATCTTCCTGGAAGTAAGTTCCGTTCAGCTCATAAAATTTTTCCCCATTAACTGTAACCGATTTAGCACCTCCCGGCAAGTTTGAAACGGTCGCACCCATTGGCGCATCTACCACTTCGTAACTATCATTATAGTTCCTGTAAAATATTCCGTTGTAATAAAAGAAGGGATTCAGTCCAACATAGACGCGACTATAACCAAAAGGAAGCCTTGAAATACGAATTCCAAAAGGAGGATAAATTGGCTGGTAATAGCCTCCATAATAATCATAGAAAAGTCCGTCTGTGTAATAATAAGGATTGCCGCCATAATAAACGGAAATGCTATTATATGGCCGGTAATTGTATCGCGGAGCATGCATGATATAAATGCGCCGATCGTATCCGCTTCTATAATAGTAATTGTTGTTCCGATAACTATTGCTATAGTTATTGTTTCTATAACTGTTGTTGGTATAATTTCTATAAGTGTTGTTATTGTTTCTATAGCTATTATTGTTTCTATAATTATTGCTTCTGTAATCGTTATTGGTTGACGGCGTGTTTCGAACATCGTTACGCTCTGGAGTTACTCTTCCTGTGGAACTGGAATTGTTCGTAGCAACCTGGCCACCTCTTTGAGAATCAAAAGATAACTGGTTTCTTTCCCTGGTCGTTGTCAGAACATTTTCTCTCCTCGACACATCCGGTTGATTCGCTCTGGTAGAATTATTATTTGAAGAAATCACGCGGTCGCTAACGGAAGGATTGCGTGTGATGCGTGGATTGCTGCTTTCGCTAATAGAACTCCCACCGGTGTTGCTCCTGGTTGCCATTCTCGCTGACCGATTATCCATATTCATTTGGCGAACCGCTGAAGAACTATTGAACGTTCGGGGAGAAGTTCTTTCTGCACCCGCTTGAGAATTATTTGCTGACGATCTTACGCCTCTCTCACCTCCCACGGTCACTCTCCTTTGCGCATCAGCATTGCTCAGCAATGCAAACGACAATAGAGAAACTATTGATAAAATGATAATCTGTTTCATGGTTATTTATTTAAAAGTTTCATTATCAAATTTAATTCTAAAATCTGTTTTAATTCTGAGGTCTTCTTTCACAATTGGAAGTAGTTCTGTTAAAATTCCCTAACGTGATTTAGACCAGGATAAAGACAACAAGTTTAATCCAAACAGTTGCATTCAAATCACAAAAACCTGAAGTTGGTTATCAATAAAGTCACACTTCAGCAATTTGGATTTTGATTTTGCGAATAATTATTCCTGGAAACTAAATAGGTATTTTTCATGTCGAAAAAAGAATCTACACGACCAATTCAGGAGCACTTATAAGCATTCTGCTGGTGATTTACTTAGAGTACAGATTTGAAGTCGGATAATAATTTAACTCAACCATTGCAAAATAAAAAAAACTTATCTACTTTTATCCCCGCACATCAATCTCCTCTTCCACCCTATCTTTTAGAAATTCCTTAGTTTATCAAATTACATCGTTCTCTTAAAATGTAATTGTTAGCATAATCCTTTCCTGGTATTAAAATGAATCATTGTATTTAACAGAATATTCTGATCAACTCATATTACAGTTTAATCCGCCCGACGTCTTAGAATTGAATAATTAAATTAAAGATTATGAAAACAATTTTTACTCAACAGGAAATTTTGTTAGTGACAGGAACAACCTTTTCATCACGGGAGTTTACATGCACCAGTGATGGCATTAATTATAATCACCTTACTGAAAAAGAAAAATTGGAAGTTGCTTGCTGGAATGGCTTGCTACCTGAAATGCTGCCAGAAATATTTGATCTGCACAGAACAGACAAAAAACTTTATCTCTGGGAAATCAGGGAAGGAAGTTCCTTCATAGAACTTGAATTAGGCGAAATCCATCTTGAGGTAGAAAAAGATTTTTCTATTGATCCTTATTCATTCATGCCATTAAAATCTCTTTCATAATATTGATATCAAAATAATCTTATTAAAATTTTATTGAAAAAAAGCCGGCTTAAAAGGCCGGTTTTTTTCACGCTTTGAAATTTAAAAATTTCCTGGTTGTCTCTTTTTAATTTTACTTTAGAGCATATTCTACAAGAAAAATATATCAATGGAAGACATAGATCAATTAAAACTTGGAGTGGGAACGAGGCTCCAGCATATGCATTACGGCCAGGGCGTCATAGTTGGCGTAAGATTCGCCACTTATTTCATTTCGTTTATCACTCATGGCATTAAAGAAATAGACAAATCTGATTCAAAGCTCGAAGAAATAATTCCTGAAAACGTAACACTGGAATTGGAAACGACGAGCGAAGTTGAAAAATCGTTGTTGAAAATTTTAAGACTTTGGAGCGACGTTTCAGAAATCGTTCCTCTTGGCGATCGCTGGAAAGGCGGGACGATGGTCTTGCAACCTGCAGACAAAACCCAACAAGCAAAAGAGATTCCGATCGAAAACTTTTTTCACAAAATTGTGATGGTTCGTGACCGGGTAAGAGTCATGGAGCAACAAATAAATGCACATAAACTTTTGAGTGATGAGGATAAAGTAAACCTCCAGCAATACATCACGCGTATTTACGGTTCTCTAACTACTTTCAACATGCTTTTTAAAAATAAGGAACACTGGTTCATTGGAGATAAGAGTAACATCTGATAGTTTAATTCCTAAACGTTTTATTTTAATTTCTTGTAGATAAGAAAATGTTGAATGGGTAAAAATTCACCATCGTAAGAAAGCACAAATCCGTTCGATTGCAACTCCTTATTTAGTTGAGTGATCGTGGTCTTGTGCAAAGGCTCAATTGAAATCGTTGAGTCTTCCCCTTTATATTCAATTAATAATAATCGGCCATCTTCTTTCAGTGAACGCCTAATGGATTGCAGCATTTCCCGTGGAAATTCCAATTCATGATACACATCGGTCATTATCGCCACATCAACCACGTTTTCAGGAAGTAATGCCGAATGTGAAGTTCCCTTTATAACTTCCAGGTTTTGCGTGTGCAGCTTGTTCTTTTTGCTTTGCAGAAAGCTGATAAAATCATCCTGAATTTCGACAGCAAACACTTTCCCTTCTGGAACCTTTTGAGTAATTCTAAAAGAGTAGTAGCCTGTACCGGCACCAATATCTGCTACTATATCGGTGGGTTTCAGTTGCAAATTTTCTATTGCCAGATCCACATTTTCTTCTTCTTGCCGTTTATTCCTTTCCAGCCATTTCGCGCCGTCCGAACTCATCACCTGGGAAATTTCCCTTCCAAAATAAAATTTTCCGGTACCATCAGGCGATGCTTTTGCATAGGTGTAAACTTGCTCAGCCTGCGCATGCGGTAACTTTCCCTTTTTAATCTGATTATTCTTACACGAGCACAAAGCGAACCAGAGCGAGAACAATATCAGGGTTGATTTCACAAAAAGATTTTAGTTTGATAGGTGTTAGCTCCATCGTGGATAAAATGTTGCTATTTATTTAAAGGCAAGAGCATTTTTAGTAATGATTTAAATTATTTTGCATCAACTACTGCTTCACAACGCCAATTTTTAGTTCGACAAATTTTACTGGTTTTTAATTTCACTAAACATCAATAACTTTTATGGCACAACTTCAAAAGGACGCTGACGTAAATCTACCCGCAAGAAGAGTTCACGTTTTTTATGACGAAGCTACCAGGCAAAAAATTAATCGTCATTTGAGCGATATCAATGATACAATCTCCGATGACGACATCAGAAATGTTATAACGGACATCAGATCTGATTCCACCGACAGTCACGGGAAAAAAAGATACAAGCAGTATCTTTCGCCCTGGCGAAAACGATAATACTCTCACTTTTTTATTAAGAAAGAAAAACATATTCTGGTCCGAACTCCTGACCCGGTCTATCTTCTGGCTAATTCTGAAAGCTATTTGACCGGCTCCATTTTCAGGCAAACAGGTTTAGGTATTTCTATCTCGTCTCCTGTTTTCTCCAACATTCCTGAGCCTTTGTCAATTTTAAAAACGACGATATTATTAGTGTCCTGATTTGCTACCAATAAATAATTTCCTGTAGGATCGATAACAAAATTCCTGGGATTTTTACCGAGGGTAGATTGATAACCCTTGAGCTGAAGCTTGCCCGTATTTTTATCGATGGAAAAAATTGCAATATTATTTTCATCTCCGCGGTTCGATGCATACAAATAATTTCCATCAGGTGAAACGTGTATGTCAGCGCTTCCTGGTGTTCCGGAATAATCTTCCGGATGAGCGTTTATATTTTGGATAGTAGTGAACTTCCCGTTCCCATATTTGAATGCAATAACGGCACCGCCCATCTCGGTGATGAGGTACACATATTTGTTGTTAGGATGAAAGGCAAGGTGCCTGGGACCATACCCTGGTTTCACTGTTTGAAATGCAGGATTACCCGGTGAAAGCGGCTTCTGAGCCATGGGCTTAAATTTATAAATCATGATCTTATCCAAACCAAGATCAGGCGTGAATAGATATTTTTCGTCCGGTGAAAGCATTGCTGAATGCACGTGCGGTTTGCTCTGACGTCGTGGATCAAACCCCTTACCTGAATCTTGTAGCAGTTGTGCGTAGGGTCGAATTTGACCATTGGCTTCAAGAGGGAACGCCGTTGCACTGCCTCCGCCATAATTCGCTGCGAATAGCCATTTCCCTGTTTTATCTACTGTCACATAACAGGGGCTCCCACCGTCAGTCAGCTGTTTACTAATAAAACTAAGCGTAGCATTTTGGGGGTCGAAAAAGTATGAGCTCACGCTTCCATGATTCGTTTCATTTACAGAATACAAATATCTTCCATCAGGTGAAAGCGCGAGATAGGAAGGATTCACTGCACTATCAGTACTACCCAGTTGAGTGACTTTACCGGAAGACGCATCAAACTGGCAAACATATATTCCTTTGCTACCGGAACCTGTGTAGGTTCCAACAAATAAATGGAACTTTTGAGAGAGACATGTTAACGAAAAAAAACAAAAACAGAGAAGGAGGTATAAGCGCATAACTAACATTTTAAATTCAACAATTATAAAAAAAGTTTACCTGATTAGAAGTGAAAAGGTAGCACAAATCTTAAAAAGCATTTCTCAAAATTAGAGAGGGGGGAAATTAAAACATTCGGAATGTGCTATTTCAGGATCGCAAAATTTTCAAAAATCTTCTCTTCTATTTCGGAGACTTGCACGGATACTACACTCGCTTTCTTCGGACCGATCTTACACCAAGCTATAAAATTTTCAATACTTTCCTTTTTACCACTGACCACGGCCTCTACTCCTCCATTATGCGTATTTTTTATCCAGCCCGCAAGTCCTAATTCCTCGGCCATTTTTTTTGCACTTGCACGAAAAAAAACTCCCTGTACTTTCCCCTTTATTATCAATTGCACTGTATTCATTCCAATAAAATTATCGTTAATAATAGATCCAAAGTTTTTCAAAATTTAATGTGCCACTTTAAGACCCGGAAGATAACAGTATTGTAGCCATTCAGGAATGATCATACGAGTAGAACTACGCTTTAGCCAGTAAAACCCGCCAGCCCAAAATTTAGTAAATTTACTAATTGGCGGGGTTTTATACCTCGTTATATTTGCGTTAGAAGTTGACTGATACACAAGAAATATTGTCGATCAGAAAACGCGGGTAGTAACCGTAAATTTTCGATCGAATTAAAAAGAATTCAAGATCCCGTTAAACCAAAAACCCAGGTCAGTCAACTTCTTTTTGTTTTGTTTCAAAGATGCAGCATATCAAAATAAAACAAAATTGCTGATGCGATATCGCTTAATTCTCACAATCATAACACAGTACTAACTCTTAGGCACCAACAAATATGTGGGCTTTTTTTGCCAGCGAATTTCAGCAACTCTCTTTTTGCCCAAATCGCTAATTCGAAATTCCAGAACTTTACGCGTCCAAAAAATATTGCGATGCGAAAGATTTCCTTTGAACACCGGAATGGAATGGTAGAAGGGCTATATGCTTCTGTAGGAACGAAAGCTCCTCTGGTAATTATAATTAATGGCCATAACGGCTTCTACAACTACGGAATGTTTCCTGAGATACAGAAGAGACTCCAACAAAATAATATCGCCAGCTACAGTTTTAATTTTAGTCATGGAGGAGCTATTGG
>JBDSGZ010000168.1:0-5352 GCA_039918735.1 Ginsengibacter sp. | reverse complement strand
AAAGCTCCAAAACCCGGTCCTGCGCCGGCAATATCGATTGGATCACCAGTCACATACAAACTGGATAATGGGATTACGGTTTTGGTTGTTGAAGATCATCATCTTCCTAAAGTTTCGGCGAGTTATTTCATTGACCAGGGACCCATTGGTGAAGGAGAAAAAGCTGGTGGCTTTTCTATCATGGGAAGTATGCTGGGTGAAGGCACGACTTCCAAAAGCAAAGCCGAGTTTGATGAGGCCGTGGAGCAAATGGGTTCAGATGTATCTCTAAGCGGCAGCGCAGCTTCGGCGTCTGGCCTCACGCGCTATTTCGATAAAACCTTTATGTTGATGGCAGAAGCGCTGCGGCATCCGGCATTTAGCCAGGAATCATTTGACAAAATAAAAACACAGACTATCACCGGGCTTAAGTCTGAAGAAAAAAATGCGGCGGCAATTTCTGCAAGAGTTACAGATGCCCTGGCTTACGGAACATCGCATCCTCTTGGGGAATTTGAAACTGAAAAATCAGTGAATGGTCTTACACTAGACGATGTCAAAAAATTATACCAGGAGTACGTGACACCATCGCGTGGCTATCTCACATTTGTTGGGGATATAAAACCAGAACATGCAAAACAACTGGCGCAAAAAGCATTCGGTGATTGGAAGGGTACCAAGCTAAATTTACCCAAACTTCAAACAGTTGACAATCCTGCAAAAACCGAGATAAACCTCGTAGATGTACCCAATGCAGTGCAGGCACAAATAACAGTGGAGAATCTTGTGGATCTGCCGATGAGCAGCCCTGATTATTTTGCCGTATTACTTGCCAATTCAATCCTTGGTGGTGGTGAAGCAGGATTTCTGCAAAAAAATCTGCGCGAAAGACACGGGTTTACTTATGATGCGAGGTCTTCAATAAGTGGCGGCCGTTTCCAGACAATGTTTACTTCAACGACCTCTGTAAGAAACGAAAAAGTGGATAGTGCAGTCATTGAAATATTAAACGAGCTTGACACCATCCGCGACCAAAATGTGACTGCTGAAGAACTTCAGATTGCAAAAGCCCGATACAACGGATCTTTTGCATTGGGACTGGAAGAGCCGGCAAGGACTGCTGCTTTTTCGCGGAACATCCTGATAAATAATTTGCCAAAGGATTTCTATAAAACTTATTTGCAAAAAATGAATTTAGTGACAGCGGACGATGTGCAAAAGGCCGCAAGAAAATATTTCAATCAAAAAAATACGAGAGTAGTAATCGTTGGCAAAGCTGAAGTCTTGAAGCCGAAGCTGGAAGAACTAAACTATCCATTGAAGATGTATAATATTTACGCAGAGCCTGTAACTGCAATGGCAAATGCAATGACTAAAAGTGATATCAGCGCTAATGAAGTCATCAATAAATACCTCAAGGCGATCGGAGGTGAAAGTGAAATTGAAAAACTTCAATCCATCATGTTGAAAGGTAAGATGGAAGTTCATGGCACTACGCTGGACTACATTCAAAAAATGATGGCACCTAACATGCAAATGACTGAAATTACGATGAACGGGCAACCCTTTGTTCATCGTGCTTTTAATGGCAAATCAGGATACGCTAGTCAAATGGGAAATAAAAAAGAATTTTCAGACGAAGAACTGGCGATAAGCTCGGAAATAAAAGGTTTGGTCCCGCAACTTTACTACCAAAAAGCCGGATACAAATTAGAAAATACTGGTGTCGAAAAAGTGGGTGACAACCGGGCATATAAAATAAATGTCAAATCCCCTGCAGGTAAAAAATCTACGGAGTACTACGATGTTGAAACCGGTTACCTTGTTAAATTAGATCGCAGTCTTCCCGCAAGCGGACAAGATGCTTCGCAGACAATTGAATTCAGTAATTACAAAAAAGTAAGTGGCCTGATGTTTCCTTATACAGATGCTGTATCCGTTCAAATGCCGACAGGATCGCAGGATTTTGTAATCAATGCTGATGAAATAATAATTAACTCAGGAGTTGCTGCCGGAGATTTCAACTAATATTTTTTTGCTGAAATCGAAACAGCTAAGAGTGCTTTAGCGATGTACGTTCTTCTACATGAAAGAATAAATTTTCGCCCGGCCTCTTTATTTATGCGTGAATTTTAAATCGCTCAAAGAACGCTTTCTCCAAAGACTCTCTATGATCAGGAGATGCGATCCGAATTAATTCCCTTGCTCTTTGTTTTAAATTCTTGCCGAATAAATTTGTCATCCCATGTTCAGTGACTACCCAATGAACGTGACCTCTTGTGGTTACCACACCTGCACCATCTTGCAAAAATGGGACGATGCGTGATATCCCTTTTGTCGTCACCGAAGGCATTGCGATGATGGGTTTTCCGCCGTCGGATAAAGAGGCACCTCTCATAAAATCCATCTGTCCACCGATTCCTGAATATTGATAAGTTCCAAATGAATCGGCACACACCTGCCCCGTAAGATCTACTTCAATTGCGCTATTAATGGCAGTTACTTTTGGATTGATCCTTATGATGCTTGTATCATTTACATAGCCGATGTCCATCACTCTTATCGAAGGGTTGTCATTTACAAAATCGTAAAGCCTCCGGGTGCCTGCCATAAAACCCGTGACTGATTTTCCGACATTTATTTGTTTACGGCTGTTGTCAATGATGCCTTCTTCTATCAGCGTAATAACTCCGTCTGACATCATTTCCGTGTGTAGTCCAAGCGCTTTGTGGTTCGTAAGATTTCTCAATACCTGGTCTGGGATAGCACCTATCCCTAACTGCAAGGTCGCTCCGTCTTCCACGAGAGTTGCTACATTGCGGCCTATTTGAACAACTGTTTCATTTGCTTTTGTCTCGTAATTAATTTCGGGAAGTTCACTGTCATGCCACACCAATGCATGTATTTTATCTACATGGATAAAGCCCTGGCCATGGGTGCGTGGCATTTTTGAATTGACCTGGGCTATGACATAAGTTGCTGTATCTACTGCGGCCCGGGCTATATCAACTGAAGTGCCTAAAGAGCAATAGCCATGGGCATCCGGTGGGGATACCTGCACAATAGCGACGTCAATGGGAAGAATATTTTTTTTAAAAAGCTGCGGTATCTGGCTAAGAAAGACGGGTACATAATCTCCATGCTCGCTGTTAGCAGCTTCGCGTGTATTTGCTGATACAAACAAAGAATTGATGAAGAAACTTTTCTTGTACCGGGGACTTGTAAAATCGACTTTGCCAAGTGTGGTAATACTTACGAGCTCTACATCTCTTAATTCACTTCTTTGCGAAAGCGCTTCTAAAATATGTAACGGAGTCGCCGCGCTTCCATGAATAAAAACACGATTGCCGCTTTGTATAATTTTTACTGATTCTTCAGCAGATATATTTTTACTTTGTTCCATGTAACGGACGATTTTTACTTTTTACCAGGATTGAAAATTATCATACAAATCCAGAAATTAAAAGTCGTTCCAAAGTTTTGATAAAAACTTTAAGTTATCGGTTAGTCGTTTAACTAATTTCTTCCTCCCGCTTTGTAAGATTAATGGTTTTATTAGTAATCAATGGTCGTGCCCAAAAGCCAACACTTAAAATATAGGCCAGTGTTAGATATAGAAAATACATACCTGTCTTTAATCCGAACATGTCTCCAATCCATCCTATGATCAAAGGAATCACAGCTCCTCCAATGATACCTGTAATCAATATCCCGGAGAATGATCCGTGGTGTTCTTTTACGGAATTCAGTGCGAGAGAGAATATCACCGGATACATGACTGATGCAAAAAAGCCCATGGATGCAAATGAAAATAATGACACTCTTGCTGGCCCAAAAAGTGCAAGACTGAGACATACCAGTGCAAGCGATGTAAAAATGATCAGAACCTTGCGGCTATCCATAACCTTCAGCAATAGCAGGCCAACTACACCACCTGCAGTCATCAGTCCCCAATAGTAAGCCACTGCATGAGCGCCAGTCGTCTGCGGATCATATCCATGATAGCTTGATAAATATTGTGACATCCAGTTGGCGATTCCCTGCTCACTGCCGACATAACAAAAGATGGCCAGAAAAAACAAGATGACCATTGGATTTTTTAAGAGCATCAAATGCGTCTGCAAGGCTCCTGGTTTTTCGTCCTGGCTCAATTCCACTTTAGGAAATTTTGATACAAGTATGATGATAACCATGGCCAGGCAAATGACTGTGAATAGCCAGTAGAGCGATATCCATGGAAGATCTGTTGGTACGAATGAATGTAGGATTTTGAAAATTCCATGGTCTGTCTCATTCTTATTGTCAAGATTGAGCACGAGATATGAATAAACGATAGGGCTCAAAAAAGAAGCAAAACCAAAGATCAATTGCGCAAGCACAGCATTGAATGCATAATGCTCTTCGCCTCCCGATGTTCGCAACAACGGATAGGCAACGACCTGCAACATTGCCATCCCACATCCAATGAGGAAGAGAGACAATACAGCAGATAAATAGCCGGGGAACAAAGCAAGTATTGCAGAGCCGATGAACGCGACGACGAATGCAGCAGCAAGAATTTTTTTCTCCTTGTACTTTTCAATAAGTATTCCTGATGGAATAGACATGACTCCGTAAGCAATGAAGAACGCAAAGGGTAGAAGCGCTACCAGCGTGAGACTAAGGCTGAAGCCCTTGATGATGTCAGGGATCAGCGGTCCTATCACATTTGTAATAAAAGAAATTACAAAAAAGATCAGCATGATCAGTGCAACAACAAAATAGCTACGTTTCATCTTTTTTTTAATTAAGGGCATCTCTAATAAGCCGATTTTTTGACAGTTTTTTTCTATTGTCTAAATTTTGATACAATTTGAATTGGAAATTTTTTATACTGCTTCCATTTTCGGGATCTTTCCATCCCTTTTTTATTTTTGTTCCTGCTTTTTTAAGCAATGGGCGCACTTATCCATCATCTTTTTAATTCTATATTTAACTGTACCAACCTAAACAGGTTGTAAGTAAGATTCATTAATCCAATGCCCGTTTGATTTCTTATAAAGTTTCTATAGGGTAGACACATTTCATTCATGGTGTTGGTCATGAAGCCGAAAATATGTTCTACCCTGGCCCTTATTTTTGATTTCTTTTTGTTGCTTTTTTGTTGCCCTTTGGTTAATGATTTATTGCGATAACCCTTTTCATGAATCTGGCTTTCGATGTTTTTGATGCGGCATACTTCTTCCAAAGCCTCGCTTCTATAAGCACTATCTGCATAGACACTCTGGCCGCTGTCTTCTTTTTTGTCCAGGAGTTCTTCCAGCATTTCACTATCATGTATGTTGGCGGTAGTGGCCTTGTAATCTGTAATAAGTTTTGTTTTACTATCGGCTT
>JBDSGZ010000167.1:0-5210 GCA_039918735.1 Ginsengibacter sp. | reverse complement strand
ATGGTCAGATGCAATGTGCCATTCTGGTTTTTGATGCGTGCTGTTTATGATTCTATAAACGCCTTCCGCAACCAAAGAGCCCGTTGCCTGGAAATCAAGACCGCCGGGAATGATATCAGGACTGCTTGTTGAAGTAGTTCCCGAGCCAAAATCTTCTGAAAATAAGATTGTCGAATTCGGACATGACATTTGAGAATAGGTAACAGTCGTTAGTGATGCAACACTAAGCAAAACAATAACGAGACAAGTTGGTAACAATAAACGTTTGAAGAATGTAAATTTCTTTTCCATAAAAAGGTTTTAGAATGTAAAAAGTATGAGCTGGCATTCTGAGGAATGGGAAAAGCAGTTCTTCTAACGAAAGGATTGGAATCCGAGGTAAAGTCTTTGAAGGGTATAGGAGAAATCAGTGAATGAGAAAACAAATATAATTCTAAAATCCATCTATCAAAAGAAAATTGATCTTTTTTTAAAAAATTAGACATGCATCCGCACCAGATGAAACATATTTTTTAAAATGACTACTTATGAAGATCAGAAAGTTCAAAGATTCTCCGCCACTCATTATCTGTCACCTTTTGAACGGACAACCGGGAATTTCTCACCAACTCCATGTTAGCAAGTTTTGGATCATTTTTAATAACTGTTAGTGATACTGGCGCTTTCAATTTTTTAACTGGCTTCAGTTCAACAGCTACCCAATTAAGGTCCTCTGTTGTCGGATCAGGAAAGGCCTCCTTCACAATCTTTGCAATTCCTACTATATCCATCCCTTCGTTACTGTGGTAAAAAAATACCTCATCGCCTTTTTTCATTTCCCGTAAATTGTTTCTCGCAGCATAATTTCTGATTCCATCCCATGAAGTTTTTTTGTCTTTTATCAATTGATCCCAACTGTAAACAAACGGTTCAGATTTCACGAGCCAGTATTGCATCGTATAATGTTTAATTGTGAAAATTTCTATGCAAAAAAGCTAAGTGAACTTTCCATGGGAATAATTCGTTCTAGCAGGTAATATCTTTCGCGCAAAAAAAATATCCCCATGTACGGGGATATAAAATATTTGAAACCGTGGATTTTATGATGCTGTAGTGGCACCCGGTTTAACGTTCTTTTCTTTCATGCCCTCGTTAATTTCGCTCTTCACATGGTCTTTGGCGTCATTAAACTCTCTCATACCTTTTCCAATGCCGCGCATGAGATCAGGAATTTTCTTACCTCCAAAAAACAACAGGATAACAAGAACGATTAAAATCCATTCAGATCCACCAGGCATCGAAAGAAGCAAAACTGGTTTAGACAAAATACTTAACATCTTATAAGTTTTTGGTTAGTGAACAATCGATTTCAAAGTTAGGTAAATTAAATACAGCATTGTTATAAAATTCTACGATTTACTTACCACCTTCATTTTAAGATCTATCCATTCGATTGTAAAAGAAAGTTTAAAATGGCAATCAAAATGACGGTGTATTATTCACCGTCATTTTGATAAAAAATCATCCGAAAAAAGGCGCCACGATATCCAGGATTTCCTGAGTTGACAATGGTTCATCGAATCCGGCTGAAGCTTCTTTGTTATCTAAGAATGTGTTTCCTCCTATTCCAACAATGTCCACTCCTGCCTGCGATGTATTTTCCTCGCCATTGTAACTTTTTTGAATAGCAGAATTAGCTGGTGGAAATTCAATTCCACTTTCGTTCAGGGTAATCCATGGCTTCACCACCTGCCCGGTAGGAATTGCCATATTCATTGCTCTCCGCATCTGTCGTACATGCGACGCATGCCTGGCCTCAACTGAATGAATTTCCAATGCTTTTGTCAACACAGTTCTATTACTCTGCAAGGCAGGAGCTTGTCCTTTATATGCCCGAACTCCGGTGTCCTCAAATGTCTGAGCCATTGCCAGCTGAACTGTATAGTTTGTCAGATAACCTGCAAAAGGTCCCGTTCCTGAACCACCCCCGGCAGTAAAGTCAAACGAGGGCTTGGATATAGCCGCTGAACCTAAAACTGACTTGAGAAAAGCCACATGTTTGTTTTCATCATCCTTGATTTTAGTAAGTGCGTTCTGGGCAGCGGGACTTGCCGAGAGATAACCAGGCGAACCGACGATATTATTGTAGAACTCCGCTTCGAGGTATTCAAGGGTCAATGCGAAATTTAATACGTCATTTACGTTATTCGTAGTCTGTCCGTATGCGGTTTTGAACATAGAACCGAGAGCAATGGGGATGGCAGCGAGCGCAATTTTCCCGGAAAGATTTGCAAATTTCTTCATGGTATCCCGCCTCGTGTCCAGCCTTTCATACACTTCAGGATCCGTCTTTTCTATTTCGGAAATTATATTTTGTAAGTTCATTTTTTGAGTTTTTTAAGATGGTAAATTGCTTGAGTTAATTTTAGTCTCGATGTAGGTTTTCGCAATCGCCAGGACTTCTCCGGGCATTCTTGCTGAATCTAATCCATTGCCATCGACCGTATCAGCAAATGTTCCATTGGAAATAAGGTCAGCAATGAGTGCTGCATGCCTCGCCTCCACAGAAACAATTTTACCTGCAAGAGTGAGGTAAGCCGCGCCGGTAGTTGTTGTTGACAATAGCTGTCCTGCACCATTATAAGCCGTAACACCGAGATCTTCGAACGCTTTTGCAGTTGATAGAACACTCGTTCTACTTGCAAAATCAATGGAAGAAAAATTCAGTTTCAAATTTATAATTGCTTTGGAACCAAGCGCGGCTTTAAAAAATTCCCTATGTGCAACTTCATGATTCCGGATTTCAGTGAGATACTCCATTTCCATGGGAGAAATTCCGGAATAGGGAGTCATTACGATCTGTGAATAAAAAGCAGCCTCCAATTGCTCCAATGAGTATGCATAATTTAATATCCCAATATCCCCACTCCCAAGATCAACGCCGTCGTTACTCATGGTATCATTCTTTTTACAAGCGGCCGCTGTGGCCATGATTGCCGAACCTGCACCAATTATTCCCAGGAACTTTCTTCGTGAAAATGAATTGCGAACCTCATAGAGAGATTCCGGCTCGCCGATTTTGTTTTCTGTGTTTGTCATAATGGTTATTTTATTTGATGAAAAAGTTATGAGCGATTAAAACTTATCAAGCTCAATATCATTTACGGAAAAACGAAGACGTTAGATTTTTCGAGAGCACATTTTCATTAATGACCTGAATTTATCACTTCGAAAATTTGTTAGAGGCATCCAGGACAGAGGTTCTGAGCAAAAGAATTTACAAAAACCAAGTCACGGGAAGTAAATCGCCCCGAGATAACAAGAGGCCTCTAACGGAAAGAGATAATCAAATTCTAAAAATGAAAGTAGAGATTAGAAATTTATTTCTAAAATAAAAACTTATTAAGGAGAAATACAGAGAGGCAGTAACTAAAGAATGGGTGTGAAATAATTAAACATAAAGGCTTCATCGTTATTAATTCCAGCCACTCGCCAGCACGTCAGCAATGTGCATAGTTGAAATCGGAAGGTTATTGTTCTTGATAAAACCATCGAGATGCATAAGGCAACTCATATCGGTAGAAATTATGATCTTAGCATGGGTATCCATTGCATGTTTTACTTTTTGATCTGCCATGGCAATTGAAATAGATTCAAATTTTACGGCAAAGGAACCACCGAAACCGCAACATGTTTCGTTATCGTCCATCTCTACTAAGTCAAGCCCTTTCACCTGCCTCAACAATTTTCTTGGAGCTTCTTTTATCTTGCATTCTCTTAAAGCAGCGCAACTGTCGTGATAGGTTGCTTTCGAATGAAGCTCTGCTCCAAAATTCTCAATCTTCAAAACTCCGGTAAGAAATTCTGTAAATTCAAATATCCTGGATCCTAATTCTTTCACTTCATTATGATGAGAAGAGTTTTCAAACAATCCAGTATAATAGTTTCTAACGAAACCAACACAGGAGGCTGACGGAGCGACCACATAATCCACTCCTTCAAAATCTTTTAAAAATTTTACTGCCACATCTCTTGACTCATTCCAAAAGCCTGCATTGAAAGCCGGTTGTCCACAACAGGTTTGGTTTGGATTATAACTTACATCGCAGCACCCCTTTTCAAGAACCTTAACCATATTGAAAGCCGTTTGAGGATACAATTGATCTATAAAACAGGGAACAAATAGTTGTACTCGCATTTCGTAATTAGAAGATTAAATCTGTGGGATAAAGTATGACTGACAATTCAGTATACCCATTGCCAAAGTTAAGCTATGTGTACTTTAACGACATCATTTTTAAGGCTGATATAGCAGCTTCCCCACCCTTATTGCCATGAACACCACCGGTTCTTTCAATTGCCTGTTGCAAATTATCCACTGTAAGGACACCAAATATCGTCGGCGCGGGCAAAGCCAGGTTAAGTTGTACAACACCATCAGTCACCGCCCTGCAGACAAAATCGAAGTGAGGAGTATCACCACGAAGCACACAACCCAAAGCAATAAAAGCCATGGGCTTTTCAAACTTATTATGGTACGTTTCCCAAAAGTTTTTAATAGCAAAAGGAATTTCAAATGCGCCGGGAACTCTGATAATTTTAAAATTATTCATTCCGTAGCTCTTCAAAACATTCACGCACCCCTCAAGAAGTTTATCGACGATTTCCGCATTCCATTCGGTATGGACGATTACAATATAGGCATCCTTTGATAGGATGCCCGGATCAAAATTGAAAAGATTTTCGCTTACAACTGCCATTAGATTGCTGCGTGAAATTTATTCCTAAAATTCCCCAAGGCGTGCAAGGTACCTGTCTACCTCGGATGATCGTTGGCTCAGAGGATATTCATTCTTAAGCTTTTTGAACAGATCAATTGCTTCCTTTGTTTTTCCCGTTGCCTGGGCAAAAAGTGCTGCCCTAAAAAGAAACTCAGAAGAGTTAAAATCGTCCTTGTCGTCAACATTGGCTGCTTTCTTATAATATTCAAGTGCCTCGTCATTTTTGTTGAGTTCAGCACTTGCATCCGCGATCATTCCATAGGCGCGGCTTTTAATCTGCAATGCACCATCTGCATCGAAATCTTTTAGAAACTTAATAGCCTTGTCAAATTGCTTCAGTTGAAGATAGGATGCCCCTGCATAATAGTTCGAAAGATTAGCCGCGGCTGTTCCACTATAATTGTTGATAATTTTAAGTGCACCAGGATTTACGCCATCTCCATTGAGCAC
>JBDSGZ010000166.1:0-6046 GCA_039918735.1 Ginsengibacter sp. | reverse complement strand
GCATTAATCCTTCATCAGCAGAATTTATTCATGAAAGCATTCAAAGAGCCGCGAGAGAAAAATCGGAGTGCCTGATAATACACCTTAATACGCCTGGTGGACTCTTAACTTCCACGAGAGAAATTGTCACAAACATTCTACAGTCAGAAGTACCTGTCATTGTATATATCTATCCCGATGGGGCACATGCCGGATCTGCAGGTGTCTTTATTACAATGGCTGCAAACATAGCAGCCATGGCGCCAGGAACTAATATTGGGGCAGCTCATCCCGTGTCTTTGCAGGCAAAGATGGATTCTACCATGAATGAAAAAGTGATGAACGACGCTGCGGCATTTATCAAAACAATCGCCACAAAAAGAAACCGGAATGTTGAGTGGGCAGAAGAGGCCGTGAGACATAGTGTAGCGATCACCGAAAGGGAGGCGCTTGAAAAAAATGTGATCGACCTCATTGCACTGAATGATGCGGTGCTGCTAAATGAAATTGATGGAAAGACTGTGCAACTCAATAGTGGATCAAAAACTTTAAATACCAAAAATGCAAAAATAGAGAAGGTTGAAATGGGCTTTTTTCAAAAAATACTCGATAGGATAAGCGATCCTAATGTGGCCTATATCTTGATGATGCTTGGCTTTTACGGTATTATGTTTGAGCTATTCAGTCCCGGAGCGATTTTACCTGGAATTGCCGGTGTAATTTTTCTGATCTTTGCCTTTTATGCCATGAATACGATGCCGGTGAACTATGCAGGATTGGGATTAATCATTTTTGGAATTATTTTATTTCTTCTTGAAATAAAAATTACAAGTCATGGAATGTTAACCATCGGTGGCATCGTATCTGTATTGTTAGGATCGTTGATTTTGTTCAGAACCAGCTCAACGGAAAATTTTGTGAGTCTTTCCTGGGGTGTCGTATTTGCAGTTACTGCCGTCACGGCCTTGTTCTTTGTGTTTGTAGTGGGAATGGGCGTGAAAGCCCAGAAGGCTACTCCTGTCAGCGGTGTCGAGGCTTTAGTTGGCAAGACAGGCCAAACGCTCGAAACACTTGATCCTATTGGCTCCGTGAAGGTCAATGGAGAAATTTGGAAAGCCGAATCGCTGGCTGGAACGATCAGCGAGGATGAGAAGATTATTGTGAAAGGAATAAAAAATCTTACTTTATACGTCGAACGAAATGAACATAGCTAACTATGTTCTTTATAAGAATTCTTAACTTTTTTCATTAAAAAATAAAACATGCAACAACTACCATTTGCCCTGATCATTATTGTCGTATTTGTTTTGTACATACTCGCCAGTGCTATTCGCATTTTGCGGGAATACGAACGGGGAGTCATATTTCGATTGGGAAGAATAATCAGCGGTGGTGTAAAGGGGCCGGGACTTATTTTACTCATTCCGATTATTGATAAAATGGTAAAGGTGAGTTTAAGGACAGTTGTGATGGATGTGCCACCTCAGGATGTGATCACATCTGATAACGTATCTATAAAAGTGAATGCTGTAATTTATTTTCGGGTGATTGATCCTCAATTGGCAATAATAGAAATCGAGAACTACCTGATAGGTACTTCTCAACTTTCGCAGACCACTCTTAGAAGTGTGTTAGGCCAATCGGAACTGGATGACCTGCTATCTCAGAGGGAAAAAATTAACGTACGCCTGCAACAGATTATCGATCAGCAAACAGAACCGTGGGGAGTGAAGGTGACTCACGTTGAGGTAAAACAAATTGATCTTCCGCAAGAGATGCAGCGGGCTATGGCGAAGCAGGCTGAAGCAGAAAGGGAAAGAAGGAGTAAAGTTATTTCTGCCGAAGGTGAATTCCAGGCTTCTCAACGACTAAGTGATGCTGCGAAAATCCTAAGCGAACAACCGAGTGCTCTTACGCTTCGCTATCTTCAAACGCTTAGGGAAATTGCAACAGAAAATAATTCTACCACCATTTTCCCAGTGCCGATTGATATTTTAAAACCATTCATGAAGATGCACGAAGACGAACAAAAAAATAAAAATAGTTAGTTTCTCCTTTTTACTAATATCTAACCTGTAGGCATCTTTTTATTCCCGAGAACGGTAAAAAAAAGATGCCTTTACTTTGCAATATTTTCTTGCAATTGTTGCCAGCTTTTCATGTAGAAAGAGCCAACAATAATATCAACTTTTTAACAAGATGGCTTTATGAATTTTTGGAATACAATATATTTTGGGAATTCCCTGAGGGACTGGGGGATAGCCGTAGGAATTATAGTCGTTGGATTTAGCTTCATAAAAATCTTAAGGTTGCCGGTCCTGAAGAGACTGAAAAGGTGGACTCAAAAAACTGCTAATTCTTTTGACGATTTCCTCGTGGTTGCAATTGAAACCGTCTTAATTCCATTCCTGTATCTTTTTGTTATTTATGCCGCATTGAATTATCTGGACTTTAGCGAGAGAACTGATAGGATTCTCCAGGTCGCCATGTTGGTCGTCTTTACATATTATGTTTTAAAGCTACTATCGTCAGCCGTACAATATTCCATTTTTACTTTTCTCGATAAACGGGAAGACAGCGAGATAAAAAAGAAACAGGCACGCGGACTTATACTAATTTTCAAAGCCGTTATATGGATAATCGGGCTTGTATTCCTGATGAACAATCTCGGCTATAATGTTACGACAATTATAACCGGGCTTGGAATTGGAGGTATCGCCGTGGCGCTGGCTGCGCAAACAATTTTAGGCGACCTCTTCAGTTACTTTGTCATCTTCTTCGACAGGCCCTTTGAAATAGGAGATTTTATTAAGGTGGATGACAAATCCGGAACCGTGGAATACATTGGAATTAAAACAACGAGGATACGCGCCATCAGTGGCGAACAGCTTGTGTGCTCCAATAAAGATCTCACGGATTCCCGTCTTCACAATTTTAAACGGATGGAAAAACGAAGAGTGGTATTTACTGTTGGTGTGACGTATCAAACCCCACCGGAAAAAATAAAATTAATTCCTTCTTTGATCAAAAATATTATTGAAGCTGAACCGGACGTGACCTTTGACAGAAGCCACTTCTCAGCTTTTGGGGATTTTAGTCTCAAGTTTGAAACGGTCTACTTAATCCATGGCCCTGATTATAACCAATACATGGACACGCAACAGAATATTTACAACAAAATGTTAGAAACGTTTGAACAGGAAGGAATTGAATTTGCCTTTCCAACGCAAACATTATTTGCAGGAAATACATTTTCTGAAAAAACAAAAGAAGATTAATTTTTAGGGTCAATTTTGATTGCAAAAAATGATCTTGCTATGATACGGATTCTTCTAAATATTAGACCAATTCTCACCGCTCTTGATCCGGTAGATGGTCATCTCACTCACGTCGTATTTTTCGGCAATTTGCTTATACGTTAGATTCCGGCGTGGGCTTTCTATAATGCCTTTAATTGCTTTTACCTGTTTTGCATTCAATTTTAATCCTTTCGTGCGTGAGTTTTGGATTTGTTTATAAGCAATTTTATTGGGGCTGTTTTGCTGGTGAGCACTCACCTCTTCCTGTGTTGCCCACTTTAGGTTTTTAGTATGGTTGTCGGTTTTATTGTGATTCAGATGAATAACAAATTTCTCCTTTGGAGATTTTTTTGGATTAAATACCTTGGCCACTTCTCTATGAAAATAAATAGTGCCGTTGGTTCCATTGATGTGAAGATTCAACGTCTTATAGCCCGAAGTAAGGGAGCCCTCAAGCAACTTTCCGTCGGCATGGATATCATCTTTGTAGCTTGCAACCTTACCATGCGATGAGATGGCGTAATTTTTCCTAAGTTGTTTCCATCCTTTAAATTTCAACTGTTGCCAGGCTTCGCCTTTATTTTTTTTGATCATGACTTGAGGGTTTAAAATGAAGTTACAAAACTAACTTTGTATCATATTTAAAAATTCTTTTTCATTTATTATTTTGATTGTTTTCACTTTGCTAGCTTTTTCCAATTTACTTCCGGCTGATTCACCTGCAACAAGGTAGTTGAGTTTAGTACTTACTGATGCAAGAAGTTTTCCGCCGTTTTCCTCGGCGAGCCTCTCCGCCTCACTTCGTTTAAGGGTTGGAAGCGTACCCGTAAATAGAAATGTGCTTCCGCTCAACACTCCTTTTTTATCCTCCTCTCCGTTACCTTTCATATTGATCCCGTAATTCTCCAAGGATTGAAGCATGTGTAAGTTATCCTCATTCTTGAAAAAGTCATAAATGCTTCCGCTCACTTTTTCACCAATATCTTTTAAATCCCGCAACTGATCCAGGGATAGATCGGCGAGGTCAAATATTCGGTCTACACTTCTGCCTAAAATCTTCGCCGTTGTTTCTCCCACATAGCGAATCCCGAGCCCAAATATTAGCCTGTTCAGCGTTTGCGTTTTAGAAATGTCTATCGCCTTCCGGAGATTGGCAATCGATTTTTCTCCGAACCCTTCAATTTGCGAGATTGCATCAAGATCCAGCGTATAAATTCCCGGTATATTTTTTAGCAATCTTAAACTGTAGAATTTTCTGATGTTTGCTTCGCCAAGGCTTTTGATGTCCATCGCGTCCTTGCTTACAAAATGTATGATCCTTTCTACAACCTGTGCTTCACAATTTATATTAACGCACCTCCAAACTGCCTCCCCTTCTGGCTTTACAAGCGGATCTTTACATACAGGGCAATTTTTTGGAAACCTGATTTTTTCCTCAGTGCCATCACGAAGTTCTTCAAGAGACTTAACAATATAAGGGATCACATCACCCGCTCTTTCCACCACAACCGTGTCCCCGATTTTCAAATCTTTTTCTTCAATGACATCTGCATTGAACAGGGAAATGGAGGAAACAGTTACGCCCCCAATATGAACCGGCTCTATCTTAGCAACTGGCGTTACCGAACCTGTGCGTCCTACCTGGAAGTCAACGCGAAGTAGTTTGGAAGTGGCTTGCCTGGCTTTAAATTTATAGGCAATTGCCCAGCGCGGATGATGAGTGGTACTGCCCGTTTGTTGTTGCAATTCCACCTGGTCTACTTTTATTACCAGGCCATCTATTTCATAAGGAAGATCATCTCTCCTGTTCTCAAATTCTTCGCAAAAAGAAACGACCTGTTCAATGGAATTCAAAACTTTCTTTTCCTTTTGCGGAGTTTTGAATCCAAGGCTACTGAGCAATTCAAGCGACCCCGAATGTGATGATAATAAATGAGGACTTTCTTCCCGATAGTCTTTATTCATCTGAACAAAACTGATGTGATATAAAATTGCTTCCAGCTTTCTTTTTCTTACCGCAGCGGGATCCTTCATTCGCAATGAACCGGCTGCAGCATTTCGGGGATTTGCAAGAGGAGAAAGACCTTCATCAACAAGCGAAAGATTATAGGTTTCAAAGTTTTCTTTTGTCAATAAAACCTCTCCACGTATTTCAATTCTATGTATTCCATAGTCTGAAAATTTTGCAAAAAGCGGGATCGATCTTATCTGCCGGATGTTGGTAGTAATGTCATCCCCTGCTACACCATCACCCCTGGTAGCGCCTCTTGTAAGGATATCGTTTTCATAAATAAGTGAAATGCTTGCTCCGTCAAACTTAGGCTCCGCACAGTACTGAACGCTTTGCGTGTCTACCAGTCCTTTCACTCTTTTGTCCCAATCCAGTAAGTCCTGGAAATTATAGCTATTGTCGAGACTGAGCATTGGTACAAGATGAGGAACCGTTACGAAATCCTTGTTGAGACTGTTACCTATTCTTTGTGTAGGAGAATCAGGAGTTATTAGAGAGGGAGTTTCGCTTTCCAACTTTTCAAGCGCTTTGAAAAGTTGGTCGTATTCAGCATCAGAAATAAGAGAATCATTAAGAATATAATAGCGGTATTCATGAAACCTAAGTACGTCTTTCAACTCCTGGATTGAGTCCGGATGTTCTAATAAATGCTTCGACAATGTCTGCAAACTTTTTGTTTGCTCTGCGGTGTACATCAATTTTTTTTTTGTAAAAATAAAATAGTCAGGATAAAGATTAACTTTTTCTCTCTTCATAT
>JBDSGZ010000165.1:0-11171 GCA_039918735.1 Ginsengibacter sp. | reverse complement strand
ATCAACAAGAAATAAAATAAGTATTCTCTTTTCATATTATTTCCCTGGATATTTAAAATTTTGAATATTTATTTTTAAAATAAAAAGCATAGAAAGCGCCTACGTTAAATGCACTTGCCTGGCCAACATTTCTTCCAGCTACTGTATAGTTCGCACCTGCAAGCAAGGATAGATGGGTGTATTGTTTTAAGGTATATTTTAAACTGGCACCCACAGTTGTCATGTTCATCCGGTTACTTGGGAATGGCATATTATTCCTGGTAATATCGAAACCACCTAAAGTAGTCCAGTTGGTAACGAGTGCTTCGGCAAGAAGATACTTGCCGCGCCACCCTGTACGCAATTGGTATTGCGCAGCATCAGGCATTTTTACATCATTCGTAAGATGCATACGCGTATCGAAATAAGCAGTCCTGTCTATTTTTACATTACTTCTTCGTAAATAGGCAGCAGAAGCGGTAACCGTAAATCTTCGATGTTGAAAATCTACTATAGTCCTGCCAGTTATATTCGTTGATCCTAAACCGATAGTTAACGGTAAATAATCAATTTGGTAATTTGTTAGTGGCGTTGAGAAGCCACCAATGAAGAAAACTGATAACTTATTTTTTCCAAATGAATAAATAACAGGTTTCCATTTTATAAACAATGAGAGATCCTGGACACCCCTTGAGTTATGCAGCGTACCTGCAGAAGATTTTGTAGAAACATAAGACGCACCAATCATCACATTTAATTTGTCGGTAATACCATAGTTGGCTCCATACATTACTGATTGAGTATTTACAGTTCCGAGATTTTTATTGGTTCGCTTGAAAGTACTCTCCCAGTAATGATCCCATGTATTATAATTATACATTAATCCATTGCAGAATTGATTTTTATTCATCATGATGGCATCAATATCTGTCTGTGCTTTGAGACTATTAAAAATTAAAATCAAAAAAGTAAATATGCCTGCGCTTTTGATTTTATATAAATTATTTTTTTTCATGTTGCTGGTTTTGGCATTTTATACTTAAATAACAATCAAAATCTTGCAGTAAATCCTACGTTGATCGTATAGTCTGCAAAGGCAGCATCTCCCTGAGCGTATTGACCCGTAATCCTCGTTTTCACCTTATCAGGAACACTTTGAGTGCGACTGCGTACAATGGCCACAGGTACATATGCATAAATGTTCACCTTTTTTAATGCATAGGTCAAGCCTGGCTCAGCAGATATAATGTAACCGGGTCTTCTGAAACCACTACTGCCTCCTATCAAATCATGCACGGGCAGACATTCATCACGCAAGCCGAGAGACAAAGTTGCACGCTTCGCTGTTAAATTAAAGCCGCCACGAAGCAAGTATTGGTCGGGAACACTCATGGTGCTGGTGCCATATTGTATCGCACTTTGAGCAGGGTCGGCACCGCGTGATGTCGATGTGCCGTTTTGCTCTCTTGGGTTTGCCAAATAATAAACATTTCCATAAAGACTAAAATGTTTTGAAAAATTATAATAGGCATTCATCTCAAGGCTAAAACCTGTACCTCCGTCTCCTAACTGAATCGATTGATCGACCGGACCTAAAACACTGGTGGAATCAGTTTTGTAAAAAAAGTCCTGGTATTTATAATCGCCTGTTGGCAATTTGAGACCGAGTCCAAACTGAATATTTCCTTTTTGCATTTTGGCCGGATCGAGCATCCAGCGATACGCAGTAATCCGAATATCTCCAAGCCCAAATGAATTTGTGGCATGTCTTGAAACCCTGTCGTGTTCATAAAGAGATGAGCGCTTGTTGGCAAGAATCGGAACATCAAAACCTATGGACCACCACTTGTTGAGATTGCGAACGAGGGCCACATCCAACGTGTAGGAATGATTAATAACCTGGGTGCCACCGGCTACTCTTTGTTTTTGTTCCGTTGTTCCAACAAAATGCCTAAACGATTTGAAATACCGGTTGTTGACATTCAATGTCCAGCCGGATAAAGTATCCATGTTTTCATGATCCATTGTGCACTGGCCGCCTGTGCTCCTGATGGCGACACATCCTTGTGCGTTTGTTTCATTCGACTGAATGAGAGTGAAAAATGCAAGAGTGAAGATGAAAAGTATCTGTTTCATTTTTAAGTTATTTTGGTTTGTTTTTGAAAGTAAAAAGTTCATGAATGATCTTCCCGGTTAGCAGGAACATCATGCTGCCTCGCAGCCAAATTGGTACTTTTCATTATAGTTGACCGGCAATTATAGCCATCTACTAGTGACTTGATGTGATATGATCCTCCTTATTCAATTTGCTCATTACTAAAGCACCGATTTTTTTACCCTGCTCATAGGCGTCCTGTACTGACTGTCTGTAATGAATGCCACCGTACAGCCTGCTGAAAGAAACTTCCATCGCGGCATCGTCAGAAGATTTAAAACTCCTGTCGGGCCATCCCCAGTCACGTTCAGAAGAATCCGTAAAGGCAGTATTTTTATAAATGGTCGCAAGCACTGTGGCCGCCGCCGCCGAGATCGTGGAGTGAGCACTGTTGTATTCCGGGAAGGGGGGAGTTTGTAAATATGGCATCCAGTTCTGATCAATATAACGGTTGATATAGGTTTCGGGCCGGATAACATCTGATCTGAATTTGGTACACCACGAAGCAATAAAAGCATCATAAATACCAAGAGACGCCCCTGCGTATGCGGAAACAGTCTGAGGAAAATCAGCATTATTATTTTTTGATACAATGCCAACAATCTCCATCCAATGCCCCACCGGTGTCATCGCCTTTGTGGCAAACATAGCATGCCCCTGAACATGCAACTTAAAGCTGTTGCAGTCCCAGAAATTAGCGATCCATTTTTTGTTGGAATCCAGCGTACTCACAGTATGCATAACATCCGCAGCCATTTTGTAAAATGCACTTGTAGTATCGGTGCTGAATTTTGGAAGGCCCCGCGGTGCAAACATATTCGCTGAATCCATCACTGCACAACGGATGGTTTCCCACTTTGGCTCAACGGCGTCAAAGTAGCCGGGAGGAGTTGGAGACCAATGTCCCTCTTCCTGGGAAAGTGTAAAGCGAGAGCCTCTCGTTTGCGCGTAGTTGTCTTTTTTAGCCCATGCTATTACTGAGTCGGCCACCTGGGTTCCGTATGCAACAGAACTCTCCAGCAACTCATCTGGCATTCCTGAATTGCTGGCCACTAACTTTACTGAATCGATTATCTGTTGAACCGTATCATCAGAAAAAGTGAACTGCTTGCCAACCATTGCCATTGCTATAACAGACGCAAAAGGATAATCAATTTTAGTATCCTTAGGCGGTGCGGGAATATTGTTCAGCCCGTTGACTTTTCTCTGTAAAGTCTTATAGGTAGTGCCTTCCTGTGCCAGCACTTCGTAACCAGCGAGATTGGAATAAGCAAAAATCCTCGCGGCTACCGGCGGTGTGAAAATATCATAGATGATCACATAGTTAATCTTGTGCATAACGTCCGTATACAAGCTTGGATCATGCAACACTTTTGCATAATCCTTATTTTTCTGCTTGCATGAAGAAAAAAACGCCACAAAGCAAAGTGAAATCATCATTGAATAAAAGTGAGATCTTGTTTTCATTATTTTTAAAATTTACGAACCCGTTTTTAATCTTTAGTTCAGTAGTTCTAATCAAAATGGCCAATACGATATTTTATCATTTTTACGATCGTACTTCAGTTTAATGCTGTCGAGAACGACATCGCCTCTTTGATACCGCGTCCTGTAACCCACGTTTACCGTAACACTTACGATTGAATCAGGATCGGTCGAAACTCTTATGATAGAGTCGAGTCTTCTTTTGTTCTGTGAGGAATCAAAGTGATTGAACGACAAATGCTCATACACAAACCGATATTCATTTATATTGTCGCTCACCCTTTTAATTACCACTTTTGCATCTACAACCTCGTAAGGCTTGGGATTTTTCATCGAAGGTATCACCGTTGTTTTCATAAAATCTTTTGCCATATTTTCAATATGAACATTGTCAAGTTGATTAGAAACAGTGTTATTACAAGAACATAGGATTATATAAACAATTAGCAACTTCTTCATTTCAGCTTTTCAGCATTAAGGTTAGAAAAGGTGGCTTTTAACATGGCCTTCTTTTAAAAAAAATCTACTAAAAAAGGGAAGAGCCTTTATTCCTTTAGCCTCAGGAACTAGTCCAAGTGCGAACCACAAAGCAAGTAAGGCTCCATAGCTTCCACCACGTTCTATCCATTCGAAGAGGCCATATTGCGGGTAAAACATTTCACTAAGAGCCTTCCAAAAGAAAATTATTAGAACAAGCGACCGGAATGGCTTTATCAATATTGCGAATGCTGCAATTACTTCGAACAAACCGATGGCCTGCGCGGTAGTTCCCGGGTTTGAAAACCCGAGCGAACGATAGATGTCCACAAACGCCTTTTTTTCAATGAGGTTTAACCATCCATGACCCACAATCAGCAAGAAGACAACTATCCTCAGGCAGGTGACCAGGCGGGCTAAAACTTTTGGATCGGGTTCAATGGTTTGACTTACGGGCGAAAAGAACTTTTTTGTCGAATTGATTTTTGCTCCTGCAAAAACCAGGAAGGCCATTGGTGCACCAAAATTTCCTGCACGCTCAATGAACTCAGCAAAGGGTTCTCCGGACAATGGCCGCAACAGTGCTGTGATGGTTCCCCAGATCACCAGCCAAACAAATACTCCGCGGAAAGGGTAAAACAAGATGGCGAGACCGGATAAAATATCCATCACTCCCACCAAAGGCATTAGATGCCACGAAAGTTCAGGTCCTATTCCGAACACGCCAAAGTAATTAACCCAAAGGGGTTTTGTGATGATCCCGAAGGCCCCATGTCCTATGAAGCACATGGCTGATGCAATTCGCAAAGTGTAATAGATCTTTTGCTCAGCTAATATTTTCAACGCTAAAAAAATTTTGTTTCTATTTCTTTTGGAATGTTTAATTAAAAATCCGGCTGAGAAATCATTCGGATTTTGCAATTCTGACAATGCAGTGAATCATTGTTTCGAAAAAGGCAAACTTCGTCTATGAAAAATGGTAGAAGTGAATATCCTTTCCCGATTCAGCGATCATAGTAAAAACTCGGCAGCTTTCTGCCCAATAAAAACAACGATCGAACGACAACATTGAGTGAATTGGATGGTAGAATTAAACCGCGATCAGATCAGGAGGCTGCTCCGGAGAAACATGTGGAAAGGTGAGGAGATCGTGCTCCGCATAGGCGCTGAATAATTTCAGAGGCCGCAAACTTAATATTCCTAGACTTAAGCCATGAGGCTTGTCAAAATCTCCAAGTAAGTTTTTAAGACCTATGGTTTTGGAATTTCCGGACTTTTCGGACTTGCTATTTTGCGCCAGGTCATTGGTATTTTTAAAATAGTCATGCTTGGCGGCCTCAAGATTCATCTTCCCAACATTGGGCAGGCATTTGAGATACAACGTGTCATTTGAAACCTTTCGTTCTACATACTTATAAAGCGTTCCGTTTAAAGTGACCTCGCCATCATATCGCTCGTATCCTGACCAGTTCGTTTGATAGGGAAGATTAATTGGAACTTTTAATTCGATGAGTTGGGCTTCGTCGTAAAGATTTTTATCGAGCCTCGACTCAAGTTGCAAATCGGACTTGTGCTGCATATAATCTACCACAAACCTGTAGCCGATCCAGTTAAAAGCAAGGATCAAAAGGAGTAGTATCGCAGCTAATTTTTTCAACTATTATTCGGTAAATGTTTTTTTATCTTCACCAATTTGTGCTAAAGTTAGGAATTTTATCTGTTTAGGGAAATAAGTTTTTAGTTGAGTATTGCCACCGGAGAGATATGAAGTCTCTGCATTCGCTCAAGCATCCTGTCTACTTTCTCCGCCCATTCATTGGCAACCGTCACATTTTTAATATCATAACGGCTTCACCCCTTAGCTTGAGCGGGACACCACTAAATGGATCGCCAAAATTTTCTATCTTATTTACTGATTTTTGGTGTCTTCTTAAATTTAATTACCCTGGCACTATCATTATTTTTGACAAGAACGTATGCTTCTTCTTTGACCAAATTTATTTTCTTAATGTGCCGCACCTGGCCTTTCACCTGCAAGCCATTTATGCTTTCTGCATTGAAATTTGCATTTCCCTCATTCAACAAAATTGTACCGAAATCAGCATCATATCTGCCCATTTCTATATTGTTTTCATAGTAGTTGCCCATTAGTAAAATATCGGGTAAACTATCGTTATTCGCATTTACGATTACAGCATCTTTATAAGAACTAAGTTGAGCCTGCCAGGGCAAAGCTTTCGTTTCAAAGTGCATATTTCCATCGTTGATTAAAATCGCATTTGAAAAATAATCTGCCGTATAAACCTTCGCATCTTTCATTTTTTCCCGGCCAAATAAATCATTTAAACTTGCCCTCGCAAAATCTTCAGCATAGAGGAATTTCTTTTTTATGAAAGGCATTTGTTTTTCAAGTTCTGCTTTGCTTGCAAATGGAATTTCTTTTCCACCGAGATAGTAAGTCAACAATTGTTCCTTCCGGCCATTGTCATCGAAATCGTTATAGTACAATCTTACAGGATTCTCTGGCGAAGCTTTAAGACGGCTGTTCAATCCAAGGTTTCCCGCAATTAAATCAATATCGCCATCATTATCGATGTCGCAGGGCAGCAGAAAGTTCCACCAACCCTGCCGATCACTTATTATTTTCTTCGTGAACTTTCCATTGTCATTCATGAATGCAACGATTCCTCCCCACCCCAATGAAACCAACAAGTCTTTGTCTCCGTCCTTGTCAAGATCAAACCATATCGCCTGCGTTACAAAGCCGGGGTGAACAAGTTCCTTAGCAATCACGGCCGTAACATCCCTGAATTTTCCGGTTCCATCATTTTGCAAAAGATAAGATTGAGGAGGTTCTCCATTCTCAAACGGAACCGTCCTTGCTCCAATGAACAAATCCAGGTAACCATCGTTATTGAAATCATAGGCTGTCACGCAGGAAGCAGTGAGATAAAGATCTTTAAAAGCGCCTTCGAGTTTTGCAAAATTTCCATTAGCATCGTTCAAATAAATCCGTGGCGAATTGTGTGCATCGGGCCCGTTAAATTCGTTACCACCACTTGCGACTACTAAATCAATATTACCATCGTTGTTCATATCGGCGAAGCAAGCATCCACATCTTCATAACTACTGTCGTTCTCCAGGCTCGGCTGCACACTCCTGGTGAACTTTCCGGAGGGCGACTGCAACAACAATGCACATTTTTTATCGCGAGAAGAGCCGATAAATACATCTTCCAAACCATTGTGATTAATATCGGCTACAGCTAAGGCTGGCCCTTCAGTTGAAAAGAAATGAGGAATGAGCGGTTCCCTGTCAAATTCTGCAAAGCGATTCTCCTCGTGTACATAATTGAAACCAATCTCTCCGGTAATATCTTCCATCGGCGTTGTTGGATTCTGATTCTGATAATAATCAATGATGCTTTGATAATTGAAAGGTTTCTCATTTTTCTCGTAGGTGAAATTCAGTATCGAATCACCGGCAGCAATGGATATCTGCCGTGAAGTGTTGTCAGGCCATACGAGAAATGCAGAATCAATCCTGCTGTTTTCCAACCCGATATTGAAGGGAATCTGCATGCTTGACATGAAGCCCTTTACCGGATAATCTTCGTAAGAGCGAATTCCTTCATCAGTGAATAGAATAATTTTTGCGCCAATGGCATTCAGATTTTGCCGTGAGCCTTTCAAAAAAATCTTTACTGAAGAATTCTTTTTCGCCCGGGCTGCCTGGTTTTCATAAACAATTGCGGAAGCATCAATATTATTTACAACCACATCAAGATCACCATCATTATCCAGATCCGCGTAAACTGCTCCGTTTGAAAAAGTCGGAACATCACCTTCAATAGAATTTGTTTCGTCACTGAAGGACATGTCTCCTTTGTTTCGATAAAATTTATTTGGCAATTTTATTACAGGAAACTTATCAATAAGGGAAAGGTCTTTTTCACGAAAATTGTTTTCCTGTATCTTTTGCTGCACGTCCCCGTTTGAAACAAAGTTGATGTAATCAATATCATTGAGGCGTTTTGGAATACCATTGGAAATAAACAAATCTTTAAGTCCATCGTTATCGAAATCGAACAGTAACGGAGACCAACTCCAGTCTGTAGCGGCTATACCACTGTATAATCCGACCTCGCTAAAAACTCCATTGCGCCTGTTTAACTGGAGATTGTTCCGGATATATTGGTAGCTATACCCCATGTCAATTTTATGATTAAAAAAGTCATAAGATCCCTCACTCATCGAACGTTTTAAAATAGATGGATCCGAGGGTAACATATCCGTTGAAATAATTTCGGGATAACCGTCATTATTAATATCAGCCATGTCCGCTCCCATTGAAAACTGGCTCGTATGCATAAGTCGTTGCTGCCCTTCCTCTTTGAATGTTCCATTCTTTTGATTGATGTACAGGTAATCATTTTCATTAAAATCGTTTCCAACATAGACATCGGGGAATCCGTCAAGGTTTACATCGGCGATCGCAATTCCTAAACCATATCCAATAGCCGAACTATTGATGCCGGCTTCTATTGTCACGTCAGTGAAAGGTGTTATTGGAGCAGTAGGAATTGCCGGAGATGATTGAGAATTATTCCTAAACATCCGATCGCCTGACAGAGGTTGATAAGTTCCGATAAATTTGTTTCGTGGCTGGAAGCTTCCATTTTCATGAACCGAATGATTGAGCAAATACATATCGAGGTCGCCATCCATATCATAATCAAAAAATACAGCTTGCGTGCTGAATCCTGAAAAATCAAGGCCATATTCTGCAGCCTGATCTTTGAAGGTTGGAATTCCATCTTTGTTGACACCTTGATTTATCAGCAGTTGATTCTTGCTATGCAAGGTTCCATAATTTCCTACCCGGCAAACATACACATCCAGCAATCCATCGTTGTTAATATCAACAACAGAAATTCCCGTTGTCCATCCCCCATCCGCAGGAATTCCAGCTACTTTCGTCACATCCTTAAAATGCATCCCGCCTTCGTTAATATACAATTCGCTTTGTCCCTGGTTAGATCCAAAAAATAAGTCAATCAATCCATCATTGTTAAAATCACCCGCGCCAAGACCACTGCCATTGTAGAAATAGATGTATTTAAAAAGATTGAACTGCTGATTATATTGAAGATCGTTTCGAAAAGTAAGTCCCGTACGGTCGCTACTCAGGGCCCTGAATAAGTAGCTTCCTGTTTTCTTTCCTGGCTTGCACCCAACTAACAGTGCAACACATATTATAAGATGGAAAAAACTTCTTGAGATCATTTACCCGTCGCATTTTTTAACTTGTACATTACAGGAAATTCACGGTTACGGTGCATCATCCACCGGGATCAGGATGCAGTCACCTTCTTGTACTCTTTTTTGCCGCGTGCAGTTAGATAAGGATATAACAGGTTCCATAAGAAATCCTTGTAAGCTTTTTTCTTAAACCTTTTGCCCCGCAGGATCTGTTGGGGAATACGGTAATTAATACCTAATAAGATTGTGTTAGCAAGCAGCTCGTGAGCACCTTCGAATTCTTCTTCTTTAAGATTGCCGCTCTCAACATTTGCAGCGATCCTCTTCCTTAATTGTGAGAGCATCAAATCGCTGATACGCTGCCAGCTTTTCTTTATTTGTGGGTAGGTTCGTTCGATCTCCCAAAAATTATTCAGATAGAAACCATTTTCATATTGAAATCTAAACATGTCCGAGAAGTAGTTTTCTAATCCGGCTAAACCCCCGAAGTCAATCTTTCCACGGTGCAGCGCTAATAGCTCGCTCAGCAACTCCTTATAAACTTCTTCAACGATCACTTCTTTATTTTTGAAATGATAGGCAAGATTACCGATGCTTATTTTTGAATCATCTGCAATTTGTTGTAATCGTACATTCGCAATTCCCCGTTCAAAGAAGAGCTTTTCAGAAACTTTAAGTATGCGCTGTTTTGTCGTTAACATTTTACAATGAAAATTTTATATTAGAAAATATTTTCTAAACCAAAAGTACTTTAAGTACTGGCATTCAAAAACCTTTCATTTACCACCACTTCCTGACTCTTTCATCAAAGGTAGATTTGAAACCTGTATGAACGGCAGTATTCGACATTATATTTGCGATCGAATGGGCATATCCGGCTTCAACCGTGGCGTTCGGCTTCTTACGACTTATGATACATTCCATCCAACTACGCATGTGAGCCGAAGTGAGTGCATCATAGGCCGTATTTGCAGCCGTTTCAACTTTTACTGTTCTGCCGGTCAGATCCATTTCAGGTAAAAGAATAGCCTTCACACCACACCTTCTTTGAGATCCTACCCAAACGATCCTATCCGAGTTTTTGATTGCTCTCAAAGCAGCCCTGCTATCTTTCATTGCTTTCTTTTATAATTCTTTAATTTTTATACTTCGAAACGAAACGTTGGTGCCATGTTCCTGCAACAGAATATGGCCTGCAGGAGCCATTCCAAAGTTCGGCCATATTACGTATTTGCTTTTCGCAACCAAGGCATAATAATATTGTGTTCCTCTTTGATATTCCAATACTTTCCAGCCGTTGATCCAATGCTGAATTCTTCCATCAGGAAATACTACAATTCTTCCGCGATTCCATTCTCCAACCGGAACCGTTTCTCTCCTGTTTCCATTTTCATCCAGTATTTTTTTTGCTGGAATCAGATCGTATAGAGAAGCCATTGTCCTGTTACCAATTGAACCCAATACTGCATCCGGATGTTTGCTATCGTCGAGGATCTGGTATTCTAATCCAATTGCTGAACCGGAATTATTTCCTTCCTGCTCCGTTACAAAATATTTCACGCCACTGTTTGCAGTATCTGTAATCCTAAATTCAAATTGCAGATCGAATGCGCTGTACTTATCGGTGGTCACGATATCTCCACCGTTTGCGGACGCTGCTCCATTCCTTCCTCTCACGTTCAGCGTTCCATCTTTTATGTACCAAACCCCGGAAGGAAAATTAGTTTTATATGCGCCCCGCCAGCCGTTGGTTGTTTTGCCATCCCAAAGCAGTCTATAACCCAATTTCCTTTCACCTTCGGATAAAGTATTA
>JBDSGZ010000164.1:0-8092 GCA_039918735.1 Ginsengibacter sp. | reverse complement strand
TCTATTAAATCACTCATACAAAAAAATGAACATGAATCGGCTATTAATTATCTAACAACTTTCTCAAAACTTATTCGTACTATTTTTCAAAATTCGGACAAGAGAGACATTACTTTATTCGATGAACTGGAAACCTGCAGATTGTACACCCACCTGGAAAGTATGCGGTTTGGAGATAAATTCACCCATACTTTTCATATTGATGAAACGCTGGATCTAAAATCTGTCATGGTGCCTGCATTAATTATTCAGCCCTTTGTTGAAAATGCAATATGGCATGGTATCATGCCTCGGGAGGACGCTGGTTCAGTGACAGTAGAAGTTTGTGAGAATAGTGATATCATTAGCTGTATCATTGATGATAACGGAATTGGGAGAGAAGAATCGAATCGGGGTAAATTTAAATCGGGCTCATCCACCCATGAATCCAAAGGAGTTAGATTGACCCAAAGCAGGCTTGACCTTGATAACCTATTAAACGAACGAAAGGCGAGCGTAGAAATAATTGATAAAAAAGACGAATATGGAAAAGCAACCGGAACCAGGGTAATTATAGAACTAACAAAATATTGATTTCAAAGTAAAAGAAATGTTTATCTGAATAGCTAATAAAAGTTCATTTGATATAAAACTAATTATGGCAATTGTCAAATCAAATCCTCTACTTATCATTTAGAGTTGTGAATTGGTCGTCATAGAGATTAATTTTAAAGCAGGCGATTTTGTAAGTTTCATTTGAAAATACTATGTAGATAAGATGATAAAAGCAATCATCATAGATGACGAACAGCATTGTGTAGATTCCCTTAAGACAGACCTGGCGAAATATTGCAATAATGTAGAAGTATGTGCTGCACTGACTTCCGCAAAGGAAGGTATTCTTGCCATAAAGAAATTAAAGCCGCGACTTGTTTTTCTCGACGTTGAAATGCCCTGGATGAATGGCTTTGAACTGCTTGAAATGTTTGATCAAATTGATTTCTGTATCATCTTCACAACAGCGTACGACAAATTTGCGGCAAAAGCCTTCCGGATAAGTGCGGTGGATTATCTCCTGAAGCCGGTGGATGCAAGCGATCTGCAAATTGCTGTAACAAAGGCTACAGAGAAAATATTGGCCTCGGAAGGGGCAGTAAATATTCAGAACCTGTTGCATAACATCGGACAACCGGCGCATCAACAGAAGATTGCATTTCCCAAACGCGAAGGTTATGAATTTATCGCAGCAGAAAACATTCTTTATTGCCACGCGGAAGGCGCTTATACAAATATTTACCTTACAAATGGAAAGAAATTCCTGGTGTCAAAAGCACTGGGTGATATAGAAGAAATGTTGCCAACGGAAGTTTTTATTCGCATCCACCATTCTACAATTGTAAATATGAATGCAGTTACTCATTATATAAAAACAGATGGTGGTTATGTCGTGATTAACACGAATGAAAAATTGATGGTTTCCAAAGCAAGAAAGGAAGCATTGCTCGAGCGATTAGGGTTAAAATAAATTTGTTCTTTCTTAATCCAAACTGCTGTAATTAGCCAAGACCATTGTTAAATTTCTTTCGCAGTTTTATTCTTTATTTTGTAGAAAATAATCAGTCAATTTTTTATGAATAGAGAAATTACTTCCTGGTTCAGCCCGTCGCTCGACCGGGATATGCCTGTGGTTACCTATGGAGATTATGGTTTCGCTCTATTGCTTGTTCCTACGGCTGCAGCGGATTACCTCGAGTATGAAAGATTTCAGTTGATCAATTCGATCGCTCCTTTTATCGATTCAGGAAAAGTAAAAGTTTTCTCCATCAACAGCATGAATACCGAGAGCTGGATGAATAAAGAAATGTTGGGACAACATAAAGCCATCCGTCACAACCAGTTCAACAATTATGTAATTAATGAAGTCATTCCGTTTGTAAAAGCAAGCACATCTCCTGAGACCCCGGTGATTACATGCGGTGCAAGTTTTGGAGCGTTGCATAGCATGAATCTTTTTTTAAAAAAGCCGGACCTCATCAATGGAGTGATTGCCATGAGTGGAGTGTACGATTTGCATGAATACACGGACGGCTACAATGACGAGCAGGTTTACATCAACTCTCCCATGGATTATATGCCCAACCTCACCGATGAATGGTATCTTAACAACATTCGCAAGAGCCTTCACATCCACATATTAAGCGGCAGCGGAGCCTATGAAGATCCCGGGGCTTCCGGCAGGTTTGCAAAAGTTTTATACGATAAAGGAATCAACTACGAACTGGACATTTGGGGAAGCGATATGACACATGACTGGCCCACATGGCGTGCAATGTTACCTTATTATTTAGAGTTCAGGTTTGACAATTTTTGAAGGTTTAACCTTTTTATAAGTTCACGGTGGCTCCTATTTCTTAAAGAAAACCAACTTGATAAACTCTTTATTAAAGCCATTATAAAAACGGGTGCATTTCAAATTGTCGCGGCTTGTGCGGTTTGTGCGGACACAAACCACGACCCAGCGTCGGTCGGTGTCTCCACCGACCGAAATCGTAGCGACAATTTGAAATGCACCCATAAAAACAGTGCAATTTAAAAGATTTTACTAATTTCATAAGAAAAAAATCCTGTGGCAACAATTATAAAAGTTCCTAAAAATCCAACAAAGGAACAGTTAAAAGAAATCCAGGCAAAACTGGCAAAATTACCGAGAAAAAATATTTCGAAACATTTTGGAAAATTGAAGTGGCCTGTGGACGGATTGAAGTATCAAAAAATGATGCGCAATGAATGGAGCTAATTTTGCCAACGTGGTTTTTGACACAAATGCTTTCATTTATTTTATAGGTGGTGATGAACGCCTCTTACAGTATTCCTCATCTACGGTTTATATTTCAGAGTTTACTGAGATAGAATTGAAAGGTAGATTTGGAATCACAAATAAAGAGTTACAAATATTAAATGAAATACTTGAGGATTTTATCATACTTCCCTTTAATAATGATATAAAGGAAAGAGCTATTTCTATCCGTCATAAAAATAAGTTGAAATTGCCGGACGCTTTGATAGTCTCAACGGCAATGTGGATAGACCTACCATTCGTAACAGCGGATAAGGATTTCAAAAATATCCCTTTATTAAATTTGATATTACTATGAACACTTAGTGACCATTGATAGCAGCTACCATTCTCTTATCAAAATTCGCACTTTTTACATTTCTATAATCGAATCACTTTTGCAGCACCCCTGCTTTGTCATAAATTTACAGGATGGAGAAAAAGTTATTCTTACTCGATGCAATGGCGCTCATTTACCGGGCTTACTATGCACTCATTCGCAGCCCGATCATCACTACAAAAGGGAAAAATACCAATGCGCAATTTGGCTTCACCAATACATTGTTCGATCTCATCTCCCGTGAAAAACCTACGCACCTTGCAGTGGCGTTTGATACCTGGGCGCCCACCGAAAGACATACCGATTTTGCGGGATACAAAGCCAACAGGCAGGAGGTGCCTGAAGATCTTTTGTCTTCTATTCCTGATATCAAAAAAATAATCGAAGGGTTTAATTTGCCGGTCGTAGAGTGTGATGGATACGAGGCCGATGATATCATTGGCGCTCTTGCGCAGCAGGCAGAGACAGAAGGTTACGAAGTGTTTATGGTAACACCAGATAAAGATTTTGGCCAACTGGTAACCGATAAAATAAAAATTTACAAACCCGGATACCAGGGCGGCAAGGTAGAAATAATGGGTGTGAAAGAGGTGTGTGAGAAATGGAATATCAAAAACGTAAGCCAGGTGATCGATATACTCGGATTGATGGGTGATGCGAGTGACAATATTCCCGGTATCGCAGGAGTAGGAGAAAAAACTGCTTCAAAACTTTTGGCTCAATATGAAAGTGTCGAAAATATTTTGGCTGACGCTGAAAATATTAAAGGCTCTTTAGGGGAAAAAATAAGAGCAGGAAGGGAGAGTGCCATCATGAGTAAAAAGCTTGCCACGATCATTACCGAAGTGCCTTGCAAATTTCATGAAGAAGATTTCAGAATAAAGGCCTACGATACGAATGCCCTGAAAGATATTTTTGCTGAGCTCGAATTTAAATCTCTCGGCAAAAGAATTTTAGGAGATGAGTACAATGTCTTCGTTGTTGAAAAGCAAGTGATACAAACAGATCTCTTTGGAAACGCCATGGAAGTGCCGATTCCAAAGCCTGAGGAGGAGGAGAAAGCCCAGGAAAAGCCGGGCCTTACCGCAGAAAAGAACATCAACAATACCGGGCATAAATATTACCTCGTAGAAGGTGATGAAGCGATAATTGACCTGGCAAAAAAGCTTAAATCAGAGAAGGAAATTTCTTTTGATACGGAAACTACCCACATTGACGCGAACGAAGCGGAACTTGTTGGATTGAGCTTTTCTTTCAAAGACCGGGAAGGATATTATGTGCCCTGTCCTGATGATGAAGAAGGAACGGTGCATATACTTCGTCATTTCCAGGAACTGTTTGACGATGAATCCAAACTTTGGATTGGGCAGAATATCAAGTATGACATTCTCGTTTTGAAATGGTATGGTTTTGAAATAAAGGGAAAGCTCTTTGATACCATGCTTGCTCATTATGTAATTGAAAGCGAAGGTCGGCGAAACATGGATTTGCTGAGTGCACAATACCTTGGTTACCTCCCGGTTTCTATCACAGAATTAATTGGTAAAAAAGGGAAAGGCCAGGGGACGATGCGCGATGTGGATGTAGAGAAAGTAAAAGAATATGCTGTTGAGGATGCAGACATCACCCGTCAATTAAAGAATGTTTTTTTGCCGGAGTTAAAAAAGAAAGAGGTAGAGCGTGTTTTTTACGAAGTGGAAACTCCCCTCGTAAAAGTGCTGGCTGACATGGAACATGAAGGCGTAAAAGTGGATATGAATTTCCTGCAGGTTTATTCAAAGGAATTAGAAACAGAAGCAGCAAAACATGAAAAGAGTGTGTATGAGCAGGCAGGAATTAAGTTTAATCTTGCTTCTCCCAAACAAGTGGGTGAAGTACTATTTGAAAAGCTGCAATTGGGAACCACAACTAAAAAAACCAAAGGTGGACAACATGCCACAGGTGAAGATGTGCTGATAAAACTGGCGAAAGAAAATCCCATCGTTGAGGATATTTTAAATTTTCGCGAGCTTACCAAATTAAAATCGACCTACGTTGATGCGCTTCCGCAAATTATAAACAAAAGAACAGAGCGGGTACACACCTGCTATGGGCAGGCGATTGCGGTTACCGGGAGGCTTAGTAGCAACAATCCCAATCTTCAGAACATCCCGATTAGAACAGAGAGAGGCCGTGAAATAAGAAAGGCATTCATTCCGCGTGACAGTGATCATTTAATTATCTCAGCAGATTATTCACAGATTGAATTGCGAATCGTTGCAGCAATTAGCGGTGATCCTGCAATGGTCGATGCTTTCAAACAGAAGAAAGACATTCACACCGCTACGGCCTCAAAAGTTTTCGGCGTGGATGAAGCGGATGTAACAAAAGAAATGCGCTATAAAGCGAAGAGTGTAAACTTTGGAATTATCTATGGGCAGGGCGCTTTTGGATTGGCTGAGAATCTGAATATTTCAAGGACTGAGGCGAAAGAAATTATAGAAAACTATAAAAAGCAATTTGCCGGCATCCAGAAGTTTATGGATTATTCCATAAACTTTTGCAGAGAGAATGGATATGTGCAAACATTGATGGGTCGGAAACGTTGGCTAAAAGATATCAACTCCGGCAACTTTACGGTTCGCGGATATGCTGAGCGAAACGCGATCAATTCACCCATACAGGGCACCGCCGCCGACATGATAAAGTTGGCGATGATAAAAATTCATGAAGAATTTAAAAGACAAAACTTTCGCTCGAAGATGATCATGCAGGTACATGACGAGCTGGTTTTTGATGCGCACAAAAGTGAGGTAGAAACTATAAAGCCCATTATTATAGAATGCATGCAAACTGCCCTGCTGCTGCCGAATGAAGTACCTGCGGATGCAGAGATCGGCGTGGGAGAAAACTGGCTGGAAGCTCATTAAATAAGATTGGATCCTATGGACTGGTCACACTACTTTTTTTATTTTCAAAAAATCGGAACGAGATATTTCCTTGCAGCAGGAATTGCGTTTTTTGTTTTCTATTTCTTGTTGAAAAACAAAGTCAGTCACAGGAAGATCCAACAAAAATATCCATTGCCCAAAGACTATCTGCGTGAAGCCGGCTATTCAGTTACAACCATTTTCATCTTTGCCGTTGTGCCCTTGGTGATTCTGCAAGTTCCTGAAATTACAGCCCATACTTTTTTTTATAAAGACATTTCTACTTACGGATGGTTTTATTTTTTCATGGCCTTCCCGTTGATGTTCGTTATTCATGACACCTATTTTTACTGGACACATCGATTGATGCATAATAAAAAGCTATTCAAAATATTTCATCTTGTGCATCACCAGTCCACAAACCCCTCTCCATGGGCTGCGTATGCGTTTCACCCGTTAGAAGCTATTGTGGAAGCTGGCATCTTCGTCGTCTTCCTTTTCGTCCTTCCTATGCACCGCCTGCATTTGTTGATTTTCTTTTTTCTGATGATTATCTACAATGTTTATGGTCACCTGGGTTTCGAATTGTATCCCAAGCATTTTAACAAGCATTGGCTTGGAAGATGGATTAACACTTCTACGAATCACAACCAGCATCACCAGTTTTTTAAAGGAAACTACAGCCTTTACTTTCTTTGGTGGGACCGCTGGATGAAAACAATTCGTGACGATTATGACGAACATTATGAAAGAGTAATGTCGGCCAGAAAAACGAAAATAGAAATGGAATGACCGTAGCTACAAAAATTTTATCCTTCCTAAAGAATATTGAACTTACGACGAAGCTGCCCGAAAATGTGGAAGTGATGAATCCTTTTCGCGATGCATCAACCTTCCAGCTTTGTGAATCGTTCTATACAAAATATTATAGCGATAGAAATCCGCGGTTCATCATCATCGGAATCAATCCCGGCAGATTCGGTGCAGGCATGACCGGAGTTCCTTTTACGGACCCTGTGAGGCTCGAAACAATTTGTGGTATAACCAATGATTTTCAGAAAAAGAGGGAATTGAGTTCGGTCTTTATTTATGAAATGATCAATGCCTTTGGAGGACCCGAGAATTTTTATGGGAGATTTTATATTTCCTCAATCAGTCCTCTCGGATTTACAAAGAATAACAAGAATCTTAATTATTACGACGATAAGGAGTTAGAAAAAAAACTCAAACCGTTCGTTATTGACAATATTGAAAAGCAATTACGGTTTGGCATAAAAAACGAAATTGCTTTTTGCCTTGGTGAAGGGAAAAACTTTCATTACTTGTCACGGCTGAATGACGAAATGAAATTTTTTAAAAAAATATGCCCATTACCACATCCACGCTTTATCATGCAATATCGCCTTAAAGCGAAAGAAGAGTACATTGATCGCTACCTTCGTGAATTAAATGACATGATTCAATAAATTATGGAACAACAGGAAATAGTGCCTACACTCATTTACTGCTATGATGCATACTGCGGGTGGTGTTATGGCTTCAGCGGGGTCATGAAAAAAGTCTATTCTGAATATAAAAATGTGTTGGAATTCGAAGTCTTATCGGGCGGTATGGTTTTGCCCGAAGAACCTGTATCTATAGGCGCTACCGCAAAATATATTGAGGGGGCGTATCAAAGAGTTGAAGAAGTAACCGGAGCAAAGTTTGGAGAAGATTATTTGTGGCATATCAGGCATCCTGAGCAGAGCGATTGGTTTCCCAATTCTGAAAAGCCTGCCATCGCATTGAGTGTTTTTAAAGAATACCTGCCAGCTCAGCAGGTGAGCTTTGCCGCTGACCTGCAATATGTTTTGCACTTCGAAGGCCGCGATCTTACGGATGATGAAGCATACAGATTGCTGTTAGACAAATACAACATTCCCGCAGAAGAGTTTTTTGAAAAGTTAGGCGATAAGGAATACAAAGAACAGGCGCACCACGAATTTGCTCTGTGTCGGCAATTGCAGGTCACCGGATTTCCAGCCGCTT